>NZ_CP039433.1 GCF_005484805.1 Rhodococcus sp. SGAir0479 | reverse complement strand
AGGAGAAGACCAATCCCGCTGCGCTCCGGCGGGTTCCACCTCACACGATTCGGGGAGTGACGTGTGAGGCGTCGAGCCACAGCCACAGGTCGAGTTCGCTGCGCCCGTTGGCCGATCGGGCGGGGACGCAGACCTGGGCGAGCCAGCGGCCATCAGTCCTGTTAACTGCACCTTCTGGACATAGTCCGCGAATCTGACTAGGGGGTGGGCGGGATGGACGAGATGCGGCGAGCGCTTCGCGAGGGGCGCGTCGAGCTACCAGCGGTGGGGAACGCGCAGTGTGTCGAGCCGCCGGGTGGCAGGTTCACTGCGCAATCCTCAACGGCGCCGCGGCAGCGGCCGCGCTCGTGGCGGCGGGTGTCCAGTCGACGCGGCCACCGCGACCGGCGAGCGTGACGGTCCGGTGGCGGGCCTGCTGCCCGCGCGCCGTGGCCCGGATCTCGAGCCGTTCGGGCAGCGGCGGCGCAGCGCGGTGGTCCGGGTGGCGATCGGCCGACTCCTGAGCCGCCAGGCGGGGTTGGCGGCGATCGTGCAGTCGCGCAAACGCATCACGCCACCCGACCAGCGTTCTCGAAGGTGATGGCCATGCACCTCGACGCAGACCTCACCGCCCGACTCGACACCCTCGCGCGGCGGGTCGGGGTCGCTCGGGGCGAGTTGATCCGGATCGCGGTGGACCGATTCTTCGTCGAGCTGGCCGAACTTCGCCTGGCCGGTGCACCGTTCGACCTCGAAACCGCCGTCAACGCGGAGATATTCAACGGCGAAGCGAGCCGTGACCGGCTGATCCGGCGGCGCCGGCGTTTGGAAGCTGCACGCCGCGAGGCGAAATGACCTCGTGTGACAATCCCCAGGTGACCACGACAGCACGCCGAACCATTGCTGGCCTCGCGGCCGTGGCCATAGTCCTCATCGCCGGTGGGCTCCTGTTCAACCGCCACGAGACCCAGTCCTATTCCGAGTGCATGAACGGCTTTTGGGGGACCTTCAGCGCAGGGGACCTCACCGTGCCGGAACCCGACGTGTACACCGGCAACCTCTACCTCCCCGACTGCGATGCGAACCGTGCCGGCCTGATCGCAGCGGGGATCGGCGCGGCCGTACTCGCCGCCTCGGCGATCATCTGGTGGCGGCAGCGTTCCGCGCCGAGCGGTGCCGGCGAGCAGTGACCGCTCCTCCCGAACGCGGCCACGGCGCCCTCGGCTACAGCTCGATCCCGGTGTCAGGGCTCGGCGACCATCTCCTGCCTAGGTCGACTGGCTGTGGTCCCGACCGACGACGACTACAACCCAAAGACCGAGCGCATCACTCGTCGTAAGCGTCCTCATAAAAGTCCTCGTCATCCGAGAAGCGCCACTCACAGGACGCTCGCGCCACCGGATTCGCTTCCGCCACTATCTGCTTTACGGCTTCCTCCACCGACTCTGCCCAACCCAAGATCGACCTTCCCTTATAGCGATCCAGGAATACGCCATAGTCAAGATCGGCAGTCGAGCCGTACTGCTTTCTGGCTTCCTCCACCGACTTTTGCCAAACCTCGATCGACCCTCCCGGATAGCGATCCAGGAAAACGTCGTAGTCAAGATCGGCAGTCCAGCCGTACATCATCCACTGATCCTCGCCCTCGGGGTCGAGCTGTCCGTAATTCGGCTCCAGCCCCTCTCGCTCCATCAGCGCACGGACTGCGGGCAGTACCAAATTGGCCTGCTGCGAAGTGAGAGGAGCCAGAAGTCTGAAGGCGCAACGAAACAATCTCTGCACGAGCCGGAACCCTAGAGCAACAGACCCCTGGCGTCGTCCGGGGTCCGTCGGGACCAACTGTCAGCCACTCGAATTCAAACGCCGATAATTTACCTTATGTCATCTTGCCTGGTTAGAGGCCGTTTCGGCGATCTCTCACCACATCGACAACTGGTCCTCGTCGCCCGGCCGGCGTCTCCGTTTAGCCCCTTCCGGCGGCGGCTCAGCGGTGGGCTCGTCAGTGACAATGCCAGCACGTCGGGCGCGCTCGAGTTCGGGGCTCGGGTCGACTCCAGCAGCCTGCGCGATTGCAGCCTTGATCCGAGTGCGGTGAGCGAGTGCGGCGCGGCCGGCGTCGGTATCGCGGGCGGCCCACGCCTGCTGCCATGCATCCGATCCGGGCTGCGGTGCTCCCAGCACGGTGTCGGTGGCCCGCTCGAGGAGCACGTCGATCTTCTCCGCGACCGCCTCGGCGGCCTCGGCGATCGCCTCGGGTGGCACCTTCCTCGCGCCCATACCGCGCAGTGTAGGTCGCGATGCTGACTTGCTTTGGGCTACACGCCACTACCGAACTCGTGGTGGTCGCGGGCGGTGTCGGACCGAACTGGAAAGATGCCGACCAGCATCTCCCGCCCCACAGGCACGTGAAGGAACGCGACCATGAGCGAACCCGTCCAGCCCTCCGACCTGTACTTCCGACTCCAGGACGCTCTCGGTGCGCTCCGTGATGTTCGCCGGACCGTCGCCGAGATTTCTCGCGAGTACGCCGACCTGGACGCCACGGAACTCGCTGTCGACACGCTCGGCGACGCCCTCTCCCCTGCCGATGCCCTCGGTCGTACCCGCGACGGCCTCGACGGCGTCGCTCGCACTCTCGACGCCGTCGACGACGCCTTCGACTCCGCCCTCTCGCCCTCGAGTCGCCTGCTCCGTCCGTCGACCTGAATTACCGGAGAGGTGCGTGGGTGGGGTGCCGACGTCAGGGATGGGGCGGACTCCGATCGGGCCGCCGGTCGGGGTGTTCCTGTCGGCCGATGCTGATCTGGCGTTGCGGGCGATTGCTGAACCGTTCGGGCAGCGGCGGCGCAGCGCGGTGATCCGGGTCGCGATCCGCCGACTCATTGCCGACCAGCAGGGCCTGGGCGCGGCGGCGCGTCTGCGTGAGGAGAATCGAGCGACACGGCCACCCTTCGACGCGGTGGTGAACATGCACCTCGACAAACCGACCACTGCCGAACTCCACGGTCTCGCCACACGGCACGGCACGACGCGGGCGGAGATCATGCGGATCGCGGTCGACCGGTTCCTGCTCGAGCTCGCCGAGCTTCGGCTCGCGGGCACTCCGTTCGACATCGAAACCGCGGTCAACGAAGAAATATTCAACGGCACCGCGAACCGGGAACGGCTGATCGCGCGCCGCCAGCGCCGCGAAGCCGCCCGCCAGGCGAGACGGCCTGGGCGGGAGTGACTACGCCTCGGGAATCAGGTCCTCGGGCTTCATCGGGAACGGATACTTGCCGGGGGCCTCGTCGACGGCCTCGATGAGGCAGCGGCCGTCGTCCTCACTGATCTCGACGATGGTGAAAACTGAGGCCCCACCTGGGCGGATGCGGACACGATCGCCAACCTGCACTGCTGTACCTCTCGAAGAACCTGAACCGAGAACGCTATCGGATGCGCCACCTCACACCGCCTGCAGCTTCCTTTCTCCGTTCTGCCGCGTCGAGCGAGTGTGGCCGCGCAGAATCTGGCCTATGAGTGCCGCGGCGGCTCCCCCGGCGCCGATGCTCGCCACCCTCGGCGAGCCACCGGCCGGTGAGGGATGGGCATTCGAGATGAAGTGGGACGGACAACGCGCCGTCACCAACGCCGACCGCGGCGGCGTCCGGATGTTCAGCCGCAACGGCAACGACATCACCGGCGCGTTCCCGGAACTGACCGGGCCGATCGGCGAGGCCGTCGACGACCACGACGTCGTCCTCGACGGGGAGATCGTGGCGCTCGATGCCAAGGGCCGGCCTTCGTTCAGTCGACTGCAGCGCAGGATGCACGTGGTGCGCCCGACAGTGCAGCTGCGCAACGACTTCCCGGTCACCTACTACGTCTTCGACGTCCTCGCGCTCGACGGCGAACCCACGACGGCACTCACGTATCTCGAGCGGCGGAAGCTGCTCGACAGTCTCGGCATGTCGGGGCGGCGCGTACAGGTGCCGCCGTTCTGGACGGACGTCGACGGCGAGCGAATGCTCGACCTGGCCCGCGAGCACCACCTCGAGGGTGTGGTCGCGAAGCGCGTGGACTCCACGTACCGGCCGGGCCGGCGGGCACCGGCCTGGATCAAGACTCCGCTGCGCAAGAACACAGAGGCGATCGTGGTGGGCTGGGTCGACGGCAGCGGCGCGGCCCGCAATGGTGTCGGATCCCTGCTACTCGGCGCATACGACGACGGGATCTTGAAGTACATCGGGCACGTCGGTACCGGATTCACCACCGCGTTCCGCCGATCGCTCCGCCAACAGCTGGCCGCACTCGAGCGGCCCACGAGCCCGCTATCCGCTCCTCCACCGAATCGGGATGTCAGGGGCGCGCACTGGGTCTCGCCCGAACTGGTCGGTGATGTCGAGTACCGCGAGTACACCGGCGGCAGTCTGAGACACCCCAGCTGGAAGGGCCTCCGCGACGACAAGGCCCCCGACGAGGTGGATCTGCCCGGCACGCACTGAGAGCTTCGTTCACCCCGCGCGCGTTGACCTCCGCCCGAACGGGGCGAGTCTTCGTCATTCGAACCGCGGAGCTGATCGGTTCGAGCATTTCAACTGCCGCCAGCCCGGCGATGGGGTAGAGAAGCTGAGTCGATACACCGACCGAACAAGGAGATCGCATGGCAAAGAAGGTCGATACCGCGTGGGTGGAGGATGGCAAGTCCCTTCACGTCAAGCATGACGGGTACACAGGGAAGGCCGACCCTCAGAATGACGGCACATGGCTGTGGTCGGTGCATCGCGCGGGAAAGGTCGGCGTCGGGGCACAGGATCCCGAACGAACTGGCAATGCCATCAAGGTCGACTCATCGAATAGCGAGGGTGAGGCGAAGCAACAGATGCTCGCGACGTTGGCCGCAGCGATAGAGGCCGCCGGAGACGGCGGCTAGCCACCTCAGTTCAGCACGAGCGCCACGACGCCGACGGAATAGCTCCGTCGGCGCTGGCGTTGAGGTGGCTGGATCGGTTGCGTTCCGTGTCCCCCGGGCTCAAACCCTTGCCCTCGCAGAGTTCCGTACGGCTGGAGCTGCGTTGCGCCTATCGCCGAGAGGCGACCGAACGCATCCGGTCCTTCTTCATGCCCTCGCACCCCATCTGAAGGGGAACCGCGGACGCTGCCGACCGGCCTGGCCGGTACTGACAGTGCCCGTCAGTACCCTTGCCCCGTGACCGATCGCGCCGTCCTGGCCGCCCGCATCCGTCAAGAACACGCGCACGAACTGCCCACTTTCCACGCTGGCTGCGCTCTCGACACCTCGCCATGCGCCGTCACAGCGGAATCCCTCGAAACACGGGACGCGACGTTGACGGTCACCATCACCTGCCAGTCGTTCGCTGCAGAGTCGAGAGGGTCGGATCCGGCCGCCGCCGGCACCGCTGTGACCGTGGCCGTCGCGAGCACCTACACCGCGTCTGGTGCCCGGCGGCACATCCAGTTGGCCGAGCCCGAGGCGTGGGCGCGGGCGGTGTTCGCCGAGTTCGATGAGGACGAGCGGCGGATGTATCTCCTCGGCGGTGTCGATGCCGACACCGGGCGTCCCCAGTTTGGACTGGTCACTTACCGCCTCTATCTCGACGCGCGCGGCGTCCCAATCCGGGTGCCTCCCCAGCTCCTTGAAATCCCTCACTACTGGGTCCTCCCGCTGGAATGAGCCCGTTCACTCGGTCTGCCGGGCGGTCGGGGTGTATCACCTGGTAGACAGAGCAGTTCGTGTCGTTGGCGGGGATGGCCCTGCGCAGGAGGTTGACCAATGGGGATCTTCGGTAAATTGCTGGGCATCGGCGGCGGGCGCAGCAACGTCGATAGCGGGGGAACCCACGTCAGCGACGGGAGCGATGACTTCGACTACTCGACGATCGACAATTGCCCCTACTGCCACGCCCCGTTGCAAGGCATGGACTGCGTCTCTTGCAAGGTGGAGTTCGTCCTCGAGGACGACAAGCTCGTTGAACGTCTGCTGTCGCAGCGAGGCCCACGCGCCGAGCCTCGCTGCACGAGGTGCGATAGGCCCATGAAGCGTGGGGGCGTCTACACCGCGCCGTGGGAAGACGGCGACAACGCCGACGCCTACGTCACCTGCCCGAGCTGTGGCTACCAGAACGACTTCTAGCCACTGACCCATCCGCCATTTCGGAAAATTCGCCGCTTCCGCCCTCTCCGGATTTCCGACTGTCGGGGCCGTTCAAGCGCGACAGTGCCCTGGCCGGGAGCGGCCAGGGCACCATTCGCTTCTCAGTGGATCGCGATGTGAACTTGGGCGATGAGCTGCCAGAGAGTGCGGGCGGTGGTCTCGGAGTCGTCGAGGTTGACCGGCCAGTCTGCCTCCAACTCGTGGCGCTGCTGGGCGTGGCACCAGGTCCAGTATTGGGCGTGCGTGAGTCCGTCCTCATCCACGACGAAGCGGAAACGGCTGCGGGGGCTGTACTCCAGAGCGACTTCAAGCTCGTCGTCAACGATTCGCATGGGAGTTTCGGCGTCGACACCTTCGGCGCGGGCTTGCTCGGCATCGAGTCGTTGCAGCGCGGCGCGGATCGATTCGGGCGCTGGCACGCGTGCAGAGTCCGGCAGCAGTGCGGTGCTCATCGGTTCCATGAGGTTCCCTTACCTGGGCGGATGGGCTGGGCCTGATGCCCTGCCCTGTTGAGGCTCCGTTGCCCGTCGGCGCGTGCGTTGCGCCGACGGGACGGCGCGTCAGCGGCTTGCGTGTTCGTTGACGTACATCGTGATGGCGTCGCGCATGACTTCGGCGGCGCGCCGACCCTGGGCGGCTGCCAGTGCGTCCACCTGTTCGCTCACCGCGAGGGGCAGTCGCACTTGTCGCCGGGGCGATTCCTCCCCCGGCTTGGCCTGCGGATCCAGACTCGGCCGCCCGGCATGGGCGCGAGCAAGGAGCGCTCGCCCCGCCTCTGCGGCGGCGGCTCCCCTGCGGGCCGTCTTCGAGTTCTCCGGCAGGGTCATCTCGTGTTCGGCCCAGTCGGCTGCCTCGTCGTAGTTCTTCTTCTTGTTGGTCATGGCTTCCTCCATCTGTGCCGCCACCCCCGTGTTCGTGGTCGTCATCAGTCCTCCATCCGGTCGAGGTGCTTCTGGCGGGCCTCCATCACGTGAAAGACCGTGATGTCGCGGGGGCCGATCTCCACCATCACTTCGAGCAAGGGGCCGCCCAGCTTTCGCGGCGGACCGATGAACAGGGTGGGCCGAATCGTCGACGGCGGTCGAGGATCATCGAACCCCTCCTCGACGTACATCGCGTGCGCGATTGCATGGGTCGCGTCGGCATGGTCGATTCCATGCTTGTCGGCGCTGCCGGTCCACTTGATTGCCATGCTAATACTGTACTACAAAATTTGCTATTTGTGTACTACACAATAGGGATTCCGGTGGGGCGGTCCGCGCTGGCGTTGAGGCAGGTTCGGAACGTCAACTACCAGGTGACAGCCTGTTTCTGTTCTCCCGAACGGTGATGCATACCCACTTGTCGTACGCGAGCGACTTGGCGTACTCGACGTTCCCGCTGATGAGGCACCGTCGCTCGCGAGCGGCCAGCGCGTCGATCGCTGCGTCGAGCTCGTCGTCACTCATCGCTTCGGCCGCGCCGAGAGTGTCGCCGCCCCAGGCGTCTCGTCCTGGATCCTGATCGAAGTGCTGCTCGCCAGTCATGTCCCCTCCTCGTTCGTTCAAGTGTGCAGCAGACGCGGCGAAGGCCCGCACCGTCGCGGTGCGGGCCTCCCTCGCTTGCGGCTCTAGTCGAGGGTGATCGTTTCGGGCTTGATGTGCGCGGCGATCGCCTTCTCGACATCCGACAGCTCGTAACCGTTCGCGGCGAGGAGTTCGAGGTAGGCGGTTGCACCCCGGGGCCGGGTCCGCCAGGCGTCCTTGACCATGCGGGCCTCCATCGCGGCGATCACCAGGGCGAAGGTGATGACCTGCGCGCGCGAGTCGCTGGCGGCAACCGCCAGGTCCCGGACGGCGTTGTTCGAGAGTCGGTAGTCCTTGATCCCGAGCAGCTCTCCGAGGCAGTCGCTCGCGTGGTACTCGGCCAGCAGGTGAGGATCGCTCGCGAGGGTGACCGCAATCCACACGGACGCGTTCGCGGGGATCTTGGTGCGCCCGAGCAGGGTGCGCAGGAAGGCGCGTCGGACGGTGTTCGCCGCCTCGGCGCGCTTGTTCAGCTCCCGGACTCGGCGGCGTTCCTCGCGCTCCGCCTCGACCTGGGCGGCTGCTTCTTCGGCGGTCGCCGGCACTGCGGCAGCGCGTCCGTTCCGGCGCGCGAACATGACCTTGGCGACATCGCTCAGCTGCAGGCCGCTGCCCTCGAGGTTGCCCGGGTCGAGCAGGTGGAACTCGCGGTCCCACACCCGGCGGGTCTCGATGTTGTTCATGTGGAGCAGTCCGTCCTCGGCTTCGAGGTCGGGGTTCTCGTTGGTGTCCCAGTCGATCTCGTCCTCGGCGACCTCTGCCCCGCTCTGGCGGTCGAACCACGCCTCGGTCCAGCTCAGCCGGACGCCCCAGCGGGAGGCGGCAGCTTCGACCGTCTCGAGGGTGATCGGTTCGCCGGCCTCGGTGAGGACGTGCTCGAACGTGACCGGGTGGTAGTTGTAGCCGTCGAGGATGGTGAAGCCCTTGGCCTCGTACGGTGCGGCTGCCTCGGCGTGTGCGATGCGTTCCGCCCGGTCACGACGCAGACGCTCGGCCATGTAGTCGAACTGGTAGTGGCTGCCGTAGGAGAGCAGGCGGTTGATGCCCTCGGTGTCGCCGGCTTCCTCGAACTCGGCGATGGTCGCGGCCTGTTCGATGGTGAACTGGTGCTCGTCCACGCTGGCGCGAGCGGCCTTCGATGCGCCGACCGTCGCGAGGGTCTTGACCTTGTCGCGGGAGACGCTGGCTGCCTTGGCGACGGCGGTCTGGGACAGGCCCAGGTCGAGCATGGCGGCGATGCCGGCTGCGCGCTGGCCGTCGGTGAGGGCTTCGCGCTGGTCGTTGGAGACGATCTGCTGGCCGATGCGAGCGGCCTTGCGGGCGTTGTCGGTTCCGTTCTCGTGGGGGCGGATGATGACGGGCACGCTGGTCCGGTTCGCGGCGCGGGCGGCGAGAAGTCGGCGCTGGCCATCGGTGACCAAGATGGTGCCGTCATCCCGGCGTTCGGCCAGGATCGGGTGCAGGACACCGTGTTCTGCGATGGACTCGACGAACTCGGGTGTCGCGTCGAGGTCGACCTCGTCGCGGACGTTGTCACCGATTTCGAGGGTGGCGGGATCGACGGTGAGCAGTTCGGGGGTGGTCGTTGCGGTCATGATGGCCTCTCTCCTACAGTTCGGGAGAGCGAGTCGGGGCAGGTAGCCACTGTCCCGACTCACTCGTTTTCTCGGGCGCTGATCTAGTTCCAGGGGTTTCCGTCGAGCAGCTCGACGATCTCGGCGATCTCGTCCTTCGAATCGACTTCCGCCTCAACGCGACGCATGACGCCCTCCTCACTCGGGGACGGGTCTCCCCCCGCCCGTTCTTTTGCCCTTCTGGCATGGAGTATTTGGACCGGCATGAGGGGGCCGGAGTGCAACCCCTGGGGTCGAAAAATCTTGGAGGAGCGCAGCGGGGGAGAGATTTTTCGGAGCCGTCAGGCCGCGTAGCGCCAAGGGGTTGCGCGGAGGTCACCGCCGGTCAAAATCGGAAGGCCAGAAGGGAAAAAGGAAGAAGTCTTTTCCAGGGGCGGAGCGCAGCGGAGCTCGTTTCGGGGTGCGCCGCAGGCGTACAACGGTGCAACGCACCCCCGGGGACGTTGTTGAGAAAGGCCTCGGGGATTCGCGCGCTATGCGGGCGGCATCATCCGCCCGCCCGTGGCGAGCCAGTAGATGACAAAGTCCATCGCCTCTCCGAGTGGGCCGAGGGTGCGGCCGAAGAATCCGTAGTCGAGCATCACCACCTCCTTATCGCCCACACGCCTGGCGGAAGTCGACCACGCATGGGTACGTCGCAGCCAGCCATCGGAGCGTCTCGAATGGCAACGGCAGAAACCAGAACGTGTCACCCATGAGCTTCTCTCCTACTAGTGCGGCGGAATGCCCCAGAGCCAGAGTTGGTAGAGCACGTCGTACAGCCAGGTCGGCACCGGGACGCCGTTGAGCATCACCACACCCCTAGCCAGTCGAGCGCGTTGACCACGGCGATCACCACGGGCGCGAGCGGTCCCCAGAACGGAAGATCGAACATCGCAGCCTCCTCAGTGGGCCTGAGTTTGCGTCGGGGTCGAGTCCATCGTCCGCCGCCCCGGCTGTGGGTAGAGCACGTTCGTCTCCTTCGATACCCAGCGGCAATCTCCGGCACAGTCGAGCCGCCTGCCCGAGCGGGCAGCGACACCGCCGATCAGCAATCCGAACAGGAAGCCGAAGCCGGCAAGGAGAACTCGCAACGCGCGCAGCGGCCCACTATGGCAGGCCGCGCCCGCCGCTTGCGGCATAGGTACCGGCCGGTCGTATCGGCTTCGATTCGTGTCGCCGGGTGAGAGCCCGGACGTAGGCACGATGAGTTTTTCCACCGCGGAAGGTCTGTCCAGTCATGAGGAAACTGATCTACACCTTCGGCGTGTCCCTCGACGGCTTCGTCAACGACCGCGACGGGAGTATCGACTGGGCCGAACCGGACGAGGAGCTGCACCAGTTTCACAACGACCGGTACCGCGAGATCGAGATCTCGCTGCACGGGCGCAGACTCTACGAACTGATGGCCGCGCACTGGCCGTACGTGCCCGCGAGCGCCTCGCGCATCGAACGCGATTTCGCGAAGCTCTGGACGGAGAAGCCCAAGGTCGTCTTCTCCCGAACGCTCACCGAGGTTCGCTGGAACAGCAGACTTGTCAGCGACAACGCGGTCGAGGAGGTCCGCAGACTCAAGGCCGACGGAGACGGCACGATGGAAGTCGGCGGCGCGAACCTGGCGACCTCACTGATTCCCCACGGTCTCATCGACGAGTACCAATTGTTCCTCTCGCCCGTCGTTCTCGGCGGGGGCACCCCGATGTTCCCTCCCCTGGACAACCACATTCGACTCCGGTTGGCAGAGACGAGGCACTTCGACACGGTGGTGATGCTGCGCTACCTCACGGTCTGACACCCTCCCCCTGAAGGGGCGGAGGGCAATCCCGATTGCGTGGTCTAGGGCGTGTTGTTGCGGGCGTCGCGTTCCTGCCGCAGATACACGTACACACCGGACTTGCTCAGCCCGTGTTCCCTCTGCAGCTCGGCGACTGTCTTTTCGCCGGACTGGTACTGCTCGAACATTGCACGGCTCTGCTCTGGTGTGAGCTTCGCCTTGCCGCCCGGATACCGTCCTGCGGCTTTGGCTTTCGCGCGTGGCCCGGACAGCCGGAGTTGGAAGATCCCGGCCTGAAAGTCGGGGAAGGTCCGGGTGAGCATTGCGAAGGCGGTGCGGCCGGTCTCGGTGGCCGGGTCGTAGATGGTCGGTCCGACGCGAAGTGATGCGCCGCGCTGCTCGATCACGCCGGCGACTTCGCCCAGCTCGGCCGCGGAGCGGGCCAGCCGCTCGAGTCCAGTGACCGCGATGACATCGCCGGCGGTGAGGTCTGCGAGCATGGCCGTGCGGGCGGGCAGGTCGTTCCTGGTCCCGCGTAGGCCGCGGTCGATGTGGATGTGATCAGGCTCGACTCCCAGGGCGGTGAGCGACGAGCGTTGCTGGTCCTCGTCGTGGCCTTCGTCGGCCCGCGCGTATCCGATCATCATGCGCCCATCCTATTGCGAACTGGAATATTGCAGCTTGGACCTCGGGTCACGCCTGGTCGGCCGCCGTCGTGGGCAGTGGGTCGTTGCGGAGGGAGTGGAGTCGGTTCATCTCGCTGCGCTGACGGGTCCCCAGGTCGACCAGGATCGGGAACAGTTGATCTTCGGCAGCCTCGGCGGCGGCGTGCGCCATCGTGGCCGCCAGCTCGTGGAAGCTTCGTCGGTATGCGACAGCGACGACGTCGGCGGCGTAGTAGCGGAGTGCGCCCGCGGACGACCCCAGGGTGAGGGCTGCGCGGAAGTGGTTGTGGACGGCGGCCGGTACTGCCTGGCTGCCTGCGCGACCAAGGGCCATGCTGACGCTAGCGGGATCGTGCGGGTGGCCGGCCAGCACCGCGTCGCGGATCGCTGCGAAAACAGGGCGGTGGAAGGGGTTGGCGAAGTCGGCCTCGGTCATCCGCTCGGCGACGAACCTCAAGGTGGTGTCGTCTCGGGTCCACATGGCGGCGCAGAGCATGTGAGCCTCGGGGTCGAGTTCGGGCTCGGTGTACTCGCTGCCCGGGTCGTCGGTCGGCTCGTCGACCAACGCGTCCGTCTCGTCGTGCTCGACGTGCTGCATGTGGTTCTCCCCCTCGTATGCGTCAGGCCGGGACCGCGGTGGCCCCGGCCCAACTGCTGCCGGTATCCGATGGTGTCAGGATGCGCTGGCGATGTGCTCGACGGTCGCGGTCCAGCATCCGCTGTCGTCGTCGAGCCACTCGTCGGTGCGGCGGTATCCGTGGCCCGCGAGGACCCGGTCGGCGATCTCGGTGCTCCACTCCCCCGGGTCGGCCTGTGCGGCAACGAGACTCTGCGCCCAGACGGGCGGGAGGACGCAGCCTGCGCCGTCCAGGTGTGCCTCGAGGTCGACAGTGTTGGTGTGGCCGTCCGCTGCCTGGGCGATGGTTGCGGTGACGATGACGGTCTGCTCGATCAGGTCGGTGTCCATGAGTTTCCCTCCCGGGTGTTGGCGGCTGGGCCGATGCCCTACCGCCCTTCTAGTCTATCTGACAATATAGCTGTTTGCAATGCGTAATGCCTGGTGGTGACTTGTTTTTCGATGTAGCTCCAACCGTTCCCCGGCCCCGCCGGCAAGAGACGAATGGTGCGGTGGACGAGGAGCGCAGTACCTACCGCAGGTAGGCATTGCCGCTGGTAGAGCAGAGCGGGCCAGGGGTACGCAGCGACAAGCCACCGCGATAATGAGGACCCGGCGGGCAGGAAACTATCTGCTCTTCTTGGTTCCATTTCAGTCGTCCCTCAGACTATTGCTGTGACATCCGAAGCTTCACCCTCACGAATCGACACGCTCCGACAAGACGCGTGGGATCACGCACTGCACACCTATGGGACCGGATACCTATTTGGCGTGAGGGCGCGGCGATTCAAGAAGCGCATGGGCCGGCTGACTTTCGCTGGCATCGTGATCCCGGTCGTCGTCGGTGCTGTCGCAGTGTCAGGAATCCCCTGGCCCGGCATACTCCCCGCGCTCGTCGTCGTAGCTGGTGCACTAGGAATTCCACTGGCGGTCGTCAATACATATGCACTCACCTCCGACTGGAGCGGCACCTACGCCCACGCTGTCCAATCAGCAGCTGCGAACCAACAGCTCGCGGACGCTTTCCGGAACCTCGCCAAGAGCTACACCGATGCCGACGAGTTCGAGCAGGCGCTGAAACTCCTCCAGGCACAGGACTCCGCGCAGAAGGACCGGGACAGCTCTCAACAGGTCACACCCGCTGAAACACGAATGGGAATGCGCGCAGCATTGTTTGAACGCGGAAAGGCCTGCGCAGTCTGTAGAGTCGTCCCGAGTGCGATGAAGCCGAGCGAATGCGGAGTGTGTGGTGACTTCCCCAAGAAGTGGATCGGATAGAGTTTCGGCTTTTCTCGACGGATACTTGAACCTATCGCCTCAGGAACAGCAGGAGTTCATGGCTCGGCTGACCGAGTACCACCGTGAACCCGGCCGCCGAACCCAGCTGAGGAAGAGCTTCCAGGCGGGGCGACTCAACTTGGGGCCCACTGGTCTTGGGTGCCCTGTGTGCGGCAAGTAGCCGAAGACCACACGACGAAGGCGGGGCATCTGCCCCGCCTTCGTTGTCAGTACCGGTGGTCTATTCAGTCGCCGCGCTCTGGTTGCGCATCCGCACAGTGGCCCACAGCAGCGTTCCCAGCAGGATCACTGCGGCCGCGACGGCGGCGATCTTCATCGCGACGCCGGCGCTCGAGCTCAGCGTGCCGATGTTCATCAGGATGGCGCCGAAAGCGGCGAGCCCGAGCCCGATGCCGTGCCGGGTGCGGTACTTCCCTCCGGGAAGCCCCTTGGCCTGTAGAGCGAGCACCATCGGCGACACCCAGATCACGATGCCGCCGCCGACGATGAGGAGCGCGACGCCAATCCATGTGAATGCATTCATCTGATCCGTGCAGTCCGTTCTGTGTCTGGTGAGGGCTCGGTCTACAAGCTACTGGTTGAGTCCGACAGGGAGTTCCTTGCGACGTGCTGTGTCGATGGCGGCGGTGACGGCGCTGAGGACCCGTTCGGGCGCCTTGACCAGGCCGTCTGTCAGCTTCTTGACGGTCTCGGTGGCGGCTTGACGCTCTGCTGCGGTGGCAGAAGTGTCGAGGGCGGTGCGGAGTGCGTAGGCGGCCTTGCGGAGCTTGTTGCGGCTGGACCGCTCGTAGATGCTGGTGCCGATGCGGCGGGCGTTCTCGTCAGCCTTGTCCCAGGCTGCCCGGAGATCGTGGGCCGCGGTGCGGAACTGGTCGATTCGGTTCTGGGCGGCGGGGACGACGTCGAGGTCGAGCGCCTGGGCGTGGGCGAGCGCTTCGAGAAACGCGGCCGTCAGCGGCTCGTCGACGTCTTCGAGGATAGGCCGTTGGAGCCATGCGAAGGGGTCGAGCAGATAGGCGCTGTAGTCGTCGAGGACGCCCTTGTACACGGCCTGGCCGGTCGCCCAGTCGCGCTCGCGGGCTTCTCGCTCCTCGCGGCGTTCGGCGCGGCGGGCTCGCAGGTTGGACACGGCGAACCAGGTGACGATGAGGAACCCGATCGCGCCGATGGCGGCGAGCAGGATCATGGGATTGATGTCGAGACTGGCAGCGGGGGTGGAGTCGCCGGCGTCAGTCGGGGCCGGTTCAGGGGCCGGGGTCGGATCCGGCTGCGGAGCCGGGGACGGTTCTGATTCTGGCTCGGCGGGAGAGTCGGAGACGGAGCCACCTGCGCCGAGTAGGGCGGCGAGGCCGAACCCGATGATGGCTCCCACTCCCCCGATGATTCCGCGGAGGGCGCTGGACCGGGCGTAGGAGTCGTAGGCGAACGCCAATCGGCCTGCGCTGACGACCATGATGAGGAACCCGAGAGCCATGCCGGCCCACGCGACGGTGCTGAGGATGTTCGAGAGGTTGTTGAACAGCTCGTCCGTTGGGGTGCCGGATGATTCGGTTGCAAGATTCATTGCCGTGTCCCTTTCCAGGGCTGGTCAAGGAGAGGGGTCGGCGGGGCTTGCCGTCGGGCGCCCCGCCGATCCGGAGGTCAGTGGGAGGCCGGTGCGAGCTGGCGCAGTGGAACGGCGATCGCCCGGTAGTCGCTCGATGGCAACGGCCGCTCGTCGAGCATGGTCAAGATTCCGGCGTCCGCCGCGTCGGACGCTGTCGCTGCCGAGACTTTGACGGAGCCGACGTGGTCACCGTCGCGATGGCTGATCGCCACGACATAGTCGTGCATGAGGAGTCCCCTTCCCGGGGATCGTGAGCTGGGCCTGATGCCCTGCTCGCTACAACCATTCTACGTTACAACGTTTAGCCGTTCAACCGTTGTAACGGCACAATGGCAGAAGCGCCCGAATTGGCGCGTATCGCCTGGTAATCAGCCTTCGGCGTAGATGATTCGGGTATCGACTCCGTCGGCTGCGAGGTTGCGGACGGCAGTTGCGGCCGCGACGCGGTGCCAGCGGGCGGGCAGTTTGGGGCGGTCGGGTACGACGCCGTCGCCCTTGTAGGTGGTGATGACGCCACTGTCTTTGCCGGCGTCTTCGAGTTCCCGGATCACGTCGTCCTGGACCTGTTCGAGCTGCGCGAGTTCGGCGACGACGCCTTCGGGGATGGGCTTGCCTTGTTCCCATCGCCGGATCACGCGTTCGTCGACCCCGAGTAGTGCGGCGGTCTCCTGCGCGTTGAGGCCGAGCAGCTCCCGTCGAGCGCGCAGTTCTGCGCCGGAGCGGCGGTCCGTGTCGGCCATGAAAGTTCCCTTCCGGGTTCGTGCTTGGGCCTGCCTGCCCCAGCGGATTGATCGAGGTGACTCTACCCGCCGGCACTGCGTCGTCCGGTCCTCCGCGCTCTGGTGAACAGGGAGTGATAGATGGCAAGGCGGCGCGTAGCGGTGCCGCGGCAGCACTGTCCTTCGAACGCGTGGCATCGGGTTGCCGATCTTGGTCACGTGCCTCGGTCTTGTCGGGTGGTGACGGTAGACTGCGGGCGGCAACTTGAATCCCCCCCCCCCCGATTCAGCCAGTGAGTCCTGCGGACTCGTACGAAAGCCTCAGCCGACCCCCTGGCTGGGGCTTTCTTCTTGCCTTCCTACGGGTCTCAGGGGCGCGGCGTTCGCGCGACGAGGGTGTCGAGGTAGTCGACCTGCGCTCGAAGGTTCTGTTCGACTTCTTCGAGCTGTTCGCTGGCGGTGGGCGCATCGGCGGCCGCGAGCTCCGCGCCTGCCATCTGCTGGTGGAGTTGTTCGGCGCGGTGTGTGTCGGCGGAGAGGCGCTGGACGGTTCTCAGGTCCTCGGCAACGGAGTGGACGCGGTCGAGGGCGTCCTCGACGACACGGAGTGCTGCGACGCGATCGCTGAGTGTCGAACGGCTCTGCGCGAAGATGACCTCACGACGGTTCCATTCCTCTCGGGACTGTGTCGCAACGCCGGCCGCAGTCGGCGGATCCGGGGTCGAGCTGCGGAGGGTCAGCAACTCGTTCGCTGCGGCTGCGATCGCGTGCAGCTCCATGTGGAGCCCGATCACCGATCTGCGGCCACCCACCACGGGGATCGTCCATGCGGGGTGAGCTGCGGTTCGGTCCAGGACACCTTCGGCGAGAGTGACGATCCGGGTCTCGTCGGTATCGGCGTGTGTCGGCCAATGGAGCACCGTGCTCGCGCTGGCGACTGTCGTGTGGTCACTCGCGGACAGCGCCGGCCGGGTCGAGAACCATCGCCGCCGGGGCAGTGACCCGAAGTCGATGGTCCCACTGGCACGGGCAACGTCCTCGAGACGCCGTTGCAGTGTCGACGGGATCGCACTCCAATCGAGGACCGTGGTCGTCCGCGGGATCCGCTGCGGGTAACGCAGCTGCTCCCCCACCCACACTCTGGCGGCGTCGATCGCCGAGTACCTCACGCGAGCCCCTCCTTCGTCGCGAGTGTTAGGCCCCCACGGGTAGCGCGAAGAGTTCGTTCTCGATCATGCCCGCGATTTCGTAGACCGGGGTGCCCTCGTCGAGCAGTTCGACCACCCGATCCCTAACACTTGCGCCGGAGATGCCCTGGGCTTGCAGTGTGCGCATCACGGTGCTGATCCCTCGGTGGTTCGTGCGCTTGACGGACGTCTCCTCGCTGGCAGAGGCCGGCACCGATGGCGCAGTGGCGGCTGCGGCCCGTGCGGCGACGTGCTTGTCCCAGCCCCCGCTGGGCATGAGCCACCAGCCGAACGCCTTGTCCCACTTGTCGACGCCCGTGCGAGTCTTCTCCTCGGCGTACTGGCGGAACGCGTCGACCACGGCCGCGAGGTCGAGGCCACGTGCGGCGACGCGGCTCAGATGCTGGGGATTCGGTGCCCAGTCCCGCGGTAGCGGGATCGGGGCAGCGGTCCCCAGGGCATCGGGATCAACAGAGGAGAGAGAAGGAGAAGAGGAAGAGAAAAGCTCTTTCTCGTGGTGCAAAATTTGCACCGGGGTGGGTGCGGAATCGCTGCCGACGTGGTCCGCAGCGACCAGCGGCTGTACCGGGGCCGGTGCGAATTCCGTACCGGGTTCGACAGCGCTGGCCAGCGAGTTATCCACAGCCAATGAGTAGACGTTCAGCTGCTGGTGGGCGCCGAATCGACGGATCATCCCGGCGTCGTCGAGGCGGCGCAGAGCGGCGACCAGGGTGCCGCGAGAGCAACCGGCCTCCTGCTGCAGGGTCGCGTAGCTGATCGGCTTGGTCATTCCCGTCTCCGGGTTGACGTGCGTGAGGATCGCGAGCGCCACTGAGCGTGCGCTGTGCGGGAGGTCGCTGGTCTTGCCGCGTACGGCGGATAGCCAGGTCAGGATCGGCTCATGAGAGCTGAGGGTCGTCGCCACGGTGGGTAATTCCTCTCGTTGTGAGAAGAAGACCGGAGACACGCCGATGCTGGCAGGCACGTATGACTAGTCGAGCTACCGGCGACCCTGTAATATCGGCGATGGACAATCTGGATGCCGTTTGGTGGGTCGCCTGCTCGAGCGTGTATCTGATCTTCAATTGTCGGACCCCTCGGTGGCAGCCGGGGGGTTTGGCATTTCTAGGGCTTGTTAGCTCGCTTCCTTCTTCGCGTCTGCGATGAACGAGGTCACGGCCTCGCGGATCAGTTTGGAGACGGAACGGCCCGTCTCGTCGGAGAGCGCCTCGAGTTCCTGGTCGATGACGTCCGGGAACCGGACTGTCCGCCGGGGAGAGGTAGGCGCGTTGCTGTGGGGATTAAGTCGACGGTACGGTCGCTCTTCGCGCGTTGCCGAGGTCATTCCACTCCCTTCCGACCAGGTTCGGTCCTTGTTCCGGGACGACCTTACGGCCAGCGATACTGAGTGTCTGACATTCGCCGGCCGCTGGGCGTGTCGCTCGAGTTCTCGAGTTTCTACCGAACGAGTTGCGGGTCGCTGGCGGACTTCGCGGCGTCGTCGATCCAGCGGTAGACCGTGCTGATGTTCCGGTTGACTTCGACTGCGATCTCCTTGGGTTTGACGCCCAGCGCCTTCCTGCGGAGGGCGTAGTCGCGTAGTTGATCGGTTGTCGCTGTGCTGAGGTCGACGGCGACAGGGTCGCGGGGCGGGGTGGTGGACGTGACTGTCGGGATCTCTTGCGGCAGTGGGCGTGCGTCGGGATAACTCGCGAAGGGAGCCGCTTCGTCGGCCATGCCGGCGGTCTCTACGCCGTGCCCTTCACCGGCGCTCGCCCTTTCGAAGCGCGGTGCGGCGGGCTGGTTCTGCGCTTCCGCCATAACCGCGGGGGTGGCGAGGCACTCAGGCTCGGGATCCGTTCCTGTGACTGCGATCTCGGCCTGGTTAGGAGCGTCACGAACAGGTTCGTCAGAGATGGCCGTAGGGGACGAAGAGGTGCCACCACTCCCCTCCCCCACCGGCGCCCTCATCGGCGTGCGGGCCAGGATGGTCAGCCCGTGGCTGGCTGCGAGCAGCGAGATTGGCGGAATGGTCGAGATGGCCGCAGCGAGCAGCGGGTCGAAATCGGGCGCGTGAGAGACCCACGCGTGGAGGGCGTTGCCCGCGATGCTGACGCCGGCGGCGACGCCCAGGACGGTCCAGAAGAACCTCCGCTCCTTCCCTCGCTCGTCGTTGCCGGCGAGCCAGAGGATCGAGATGGTGGCCTGCAGGATTGTGCCGTCGATGATGACGGGGAACAGGTAGGAGAGCTCTCGCGGCTGGCCTGTCATGTGCAGCAAGTCAGCTAGAGCCACGAACGACAGGATGAACGACGCAAGGCAGATCATCGCCGTCAGGGTCAGTGCGGCCCAGAAGGCGGGGCTTTGCTTGTGCGACTTGCTCTTCGCGTTCCTGGTGGGGTGATGCGAATCGGATCGTGGTCCTTCTCGGAGCATCGGGAATCCTCGCTGTCGTAGGTCTCAGTGTCGTGGAGGCGCTGCGAATTTTCGGCTGACGCTTCGCATGTGAGAGGCGAGTGAGAATCCTGGGCCATTCCCGGCTGGGTGCCCTGGAGTCCATCTGCACGGTGTGCGATCGCATCGGGTCGGTTGAACTGTCCCGCCACTTTCTCGGGTTCGCGTCCGAGAACGTACTGGTAACAGCGCCTTTCGAAGGTCCTTGCAGTCGCACATCTGCTGCAGCTCGCCGTCACGGACTTCGCGCCCGAAGGCTCGAAGTGGTGATGGTTCCTGCTGATCGTAACCGAGAGACCATCGAGACGGCATAGCGTCAAAACGTTGCAACAGTAAGAAGGCTAACGGTTTGAGCGTTGTAACGCTAGAACCGTACAACGCTAAAACTGTGAGACGGTTTCATGTTGGAACGGTTCGCGGTTGCAACGCTGGGACTGCTAAACGGTTGGACGTTGCAACCGTGAGAGGGCGTAACCGTGAACCGTTGCAACTCTGAACACTTGAAATGGCGCGCGGTTGTAGCGGCTCAAGGGCAAGCGGTCGGGCGATTGGAATGCTGCAGAGCGACGAAGGCCCTGGAAGCAAGCTGCTTCCAGGGCCTTCTGTGCGGCTTGGTCAGAGTCGCGTGCGCCCGGTGGTGCCGGGGAGGCGGCCAGCTCGCGCTGACAGCTCCTGGGCGACCTGCTCGGGTGCCATTTGTTCGGCGAGCCGGGTGAGGGCGAGGCGGACGACCGCGGAGCGGTTTGCGTCGATTTTCGGTTGGCTGCGGCGGCCCGCGCGCTTGACGTCCTCGAGGAAGTCGTCGTTCGATGCCGACAGGTAGACCGTCGCGGAGATCAGTGGATCATCCACCGGTGCCGGTGCCGGTGCCGGCGCTGGGCGCGGCTTGCTGGCCTGCTTGGGCGCCGGAGCCGGCGCGGATGCCGGAACCGCAGCGGGCTGTGGCGTGGGCGCCTGCTCCTGCGCTGGGGTTGCCGCAGCGGCCGGTGCGTCATTCGTGCCGGCGGTCTCGACAGGCGTGGGGCGCGCCGGGTGCCTCGAAGGGGGAATGTTGCGCCGCCCGGTCCCTTGCTGCCGCAGGTTGTTGAGTTGTTCGAGTCCGCTAGCCATTGACGTACTCCTTCACGTACTTGGCGAGCGCGATCATGCCGTCGGCGACCGGCTGAAGCGCCTTTGCGGGCTTCGGTTCGGCCGTGATCGCGACTCGCTTCTTGCGGGTTCCGACGGCGCTGGCCGTCGGGATTAGGGGTCCGACCTGCACCGGCGTGCCCTCGATGATCCGAGCGAGCCTGTTGATCTCGGCCGCCGGCGGCACCCGCGGCACCATGTTCGGAACGATGACGACCGGATAGTCAGGCATCTCATGGACGAGTTGCTCGGTGGCGTTCAAGTCATCGGTGCGCAGGGGACAGGGCGTCACGACGACGTTCGCGACGGACAGCGCGCCGTGCGTGTGAGGGCTTGCACCGGGGTGGGTATCGACGACGATCCAGTCGCTCTCCCACTCGGCTCCCCACTTGAGGAGAGCATCGGCCATCTCCTCTTCACTCGGGGGCGCGTCGTACAGCTCGGGATGTCCTGGAACGAGCCGAGCCTTCATGTGCCCCTTCAGAGGCTTCGGCGTCCGGCCGTTGCGCAGCGCGTCGAGCAGGATCGACCGAGTCCGTTCTTCCGGGCGGTAACCCCACTTGCGGGTCACTCCGCCACCGTCGTGCTCGAGGTCGACCAGGGGAGCGTCGAGCAACCAGGCGAGTTCGTACGCGATCGTCGACTTACCGACGCCGCCCTTGCGTGAATGGCAGACCACGATGTTCGTCACGTCCTCACGATAGCGTTCTAACTGCACAATCAGCAATCATTGGAAGCATGAAACGGCGAGCCGTCTAACAGTTGAACGTTTAGAGGTCCGGATGTTTAAACGGCGCGACGTTGTGCAGTTATAACCCTGGGTGCCCCTCGTATGTCGGGGAATGGGGGCGGTGTCGATGGCGGCCCCGATCGCGAGGACACAACGATTTGCGCTGTTCAAGATCATTTTGGACGCGTTCGGATGTGTCGTGGCGCACGTCTCCCGATGCCCGCGTGTCTCGGTACGCGGGTAACATCCTCAGGGGCGAACCGCAGGGTTCGTCCACTTTTCTGTCGTGGGGGAGCGGCCGGTTTGGTTGGTTGTTCTCTCTCGATACGGGGTGTGTGCCGAGTTCGTTGGGAGGCGACGGGCGCACGAACGAGACGAGGTCATACATGGATCCGATTGTGGGAGCCGTCAGTCAGTTACTGGCACACGCTCGAGGGGAAGAGTCGGCGTCGGTATTCGGCTTGGTTCGCACGGCCGAGCGGATCCGTCAGCGTCCGTTGACTGTCCAGGAGAGCGATACCCTCGCTCCTGGGACTTTCGGGCTATGGCGCAACTGCGCCGACCACGACGAGATCCTGTTCTCGCCGTGGGTGGCGGCTCCGGAACGCACAGTCGCGCACGAGCTCGGCCACATTTTGCTCGGGCATCCGGGGATGCCGGTCGATGAAGCTGTGCGGCGCACGCTTCCGGCGGAATGGCACGACGTGGCCGGATTCATGCTCCGTCAGTGCGGGCAGAACTCCACTGGCGACGACCATCTGCGTCGGCTCGAGCGAGACGCCGAAGGCTTCGCGTCCGAACTGTGCGGCCGGATCGCGGGTGCCGGCCGTGCGCGGTCGGCTCGGATCCGCTCACTACTCAACGAGGCGCTCTGACTGTGGTTTTGATGCTCGCTCTATCGATCCTGTTGTGGTGGGTCGCGATCACTCGTGCACATCGCTGGCGTCAGTCGCGGTCGGTCTTCACGCTCGGCACCACGATCGTGTTCGTGTGCATGGCCGCTCACACGACGGTGAACCTTCGATGGGTCGATCGGTTCGTCAGCGATGCGACGGGCGTACCGAACTCGACGTCGGCCGTCAAATACGTCATCTTCCTTGGGATTTGCCTGGGTGCCGCGCTAATGATCGTGGCGCTGAGGGTTTCTCGCGTCGACGTCCAGCGTCGGTGGGTGGCGCCGCTGTCTATCGGCGCCTTCGTTGCCGCAGTTGCCGCGGTGGTGCTGTTCTTCTCGGCCAATGCGGTGCCGCAGGCGGAGAGCGGCTACCAGTTCGACGAGCTCTACGCCCACCTGCCTGGGTACGCCGAGGCTGCGGCCCTCGTCATGGGCGTCGCAGCGATCCTGTGCACCATCATTACGGTCGTCGTGCTGCTGGGATGGGATGTGAGCACCCCTGCGGGGAGGGGACTCGCGATTCTGACGCCGGGCGTCGCGATCCTCTCGGCCTATGCGTGGATGAGGGCGGGCTACGTCGTCGCGGCGCGTGCAGGCTGGGTCGAGCCGTCGACCAGGGTCTTCGATCTGTCGTCGAAGCTGGCGGTCATCGGGATCCTGCTGACCACACTCGGGTTGATGTGGGCGTCGATCGAGGGGGCCTTCTCGGTGCGCCTGCAGCGTCGCGACTTTGCGGAGCTGCACGCCGCGCTGGTTGACGGCCGGTGGCCCGGCGTCGCCCGGGATTCGCACGTCTCCGCTGGCGCTGCTCGCCGGGTGGAGGATCGGGCGAGTGAGATCCTCGATGCGCTGTCGATGCAAGCTCGCAGGGATGGGCTCCCTGAGCATGGAGACGGGGACGTGTCACCGGAGATGATCGCGCGGTGGCTGCGTACGGGCGAGGCTGGGCGAGTGTCCGTCTCGGATCTCCGTCCGCCGGCCGACACCGAATCTGTCCGCTGGGTGCGTTCGGTTGGCAAGGCCTTCGCCACAGTGTCGGACGCGGATCCGGAAGCTACGCGCGCGTGAAGAACGCTCTCGCTCGGTTGCTGACCGAGATCGCTGCCCCGTGGACCGTGAACATCGCATCCTGCATGATCCTGGGCTGGTCCATCGGCCATCCGGGTTGGGGCGCGTTCGTCGCGCTCTTCGCGGGTGTGTTGCCGATGCTGCTGATCGTGTGGGGGATCGTTCGTGATCGGATCGGCAATCACCATGTCACCGAGCATTCGGAGCGTCACGGACTGATCGTGGCCATCCTCGGTCTGGTGGTGACCGCGCTCGTGGTGCAGATCGTTGCCCACGCTCCGCGGGAGATGATCGCGCTGACCTGTGCGGGTCTAGCCGCGCTGGTCGGTATCGCTGTGTGGACGAGCGTGTTCCACGTCAAGGCGTCGGTACACATGGCGGTGTGGTGCGGGGTCGTTGCCGTGCTGGGCGTGGCGCTGAGTCCCTGGTGGTGGCTGGGACTGCTGCTGGCGCCCGCGATCGCCTGGTCGCGACTGCGCCTGGGGCACCACACGCTCAGCCAGATCGTCGTCGGCGCGGCGACCGGACTGGTCGTCGCGCCGTTGGTCTATCTCGCGGTGGCGTAGGAGTCAGCGGGATTCGTTCGCCGGCTTCTCGCCGTCCGCGTACGGGTTGTAGGCGCGCGCCGCGACGGGAACGTCGGCGTCGCGGAGGGATCGCACCCAGCTGATGTAGCGCTGGAAGTCGCCGAACGAATCATCGTCCGCGAAGTAGTCGAGTGGGACGTGGAAGAACTTCGCAATGTCCTGGGCGATTTGAAGGCTGGGGTTGGGCCGAGTTCCGTTGAGCAGCATCGAGATGTAGCCCTGGGTGATCGTGCCGCCGTTGGTGCGGATGCCGTCGACGATCTCGTTCATGGTGAACGGGCCCCGGTCCTTGGGGTGGACATTGTCGACCAAGTAGCGGAACTTCTCGGCGAAAGTCGCCACGATCCTCCCCTTCTCATTGAACTCTCAACGACCAATTGATAGTTCAAATCTACCTGTTCAGCCCCTGGTGGGGGCCACCTCAACCGCCCTGGTGAGACGCCCGTCACTATGCCCTGTCCCCGACTATTACTGTGGTGATATTACAATAGTGATAGGCGCCGGTATGGCGCGGTTAGGCGTGGTTGGGGGAGGTTCTTGTGAGGCTGGCTGCCTTATCGCCGGGGGGGACGATAATGCGCCTGCTGCCAGGCGAGCGAGACGGTCGCATCGTCGATGCCGAGGACCTCTCCCAGCCGCTTGCGCATGTCGTCGGTCAGTGGACTTTCGCCCCGTTCGATGCGCGAGTACGACGACGTCGAGGTGTTGACGGCGACGGCGACGTCTCTCTGCGAGAGGCCGCGGAGCGCGCGCCAGTTCTGCAGCGTTCTGGACTGCTCGGAGACGATGGCGATCTCGCTGACGTCGATTCCGAGAGCTGTGGCCACGCGTTCGAGGGAGTCGAGTGTGGGAGCGGCCTCGCCGATCTCCCATCGGCGGAGGCTGTTGTACGGCACGCCGGCCAGGCGGGCGAGGTCGGAGCGCGACATGCCGCTGGCGTCGCGGGCCTCCTTCAATCGCGTCGGATCGAAGCCTCGAAGCGTTCGCGGCGGCACTCTCACCTCCTCTGTTCGGGAACCTTTTCGGTTCCGGCCGCATCTGACTCTGTAGTCGATGTATCGGCAGTTCACTGTGCCGCATCGTCCGTGGCGATCTGAAATCTCGGCTCGATTCTGGCTGTCCAGTGTGGGAATATGCGTTGGGAATATGCGTTACTTTGGTCTAGCATCGACCGTGAGGAGGGTGGGATGAACTGGTCCAAGCGCGTTTTCGCAGCCACCGTGACGACTGCAGTCGTCGTTGTGGGGGCAGGCGGATTGGTGCCGGCTCAGGCGGAAACGACCTGGCTCGACGAGCTGGTGGGCGATTGCCCAGATCTGTACGCGCTCGGCGTGCAGGGTACGACGGAGACATCGCCGGACGCGCCGGTGAAGGCTGATACCGGGGTGCTCGGGACGATCATGTCGCCGATGCTCGCCCAGGCGCGTGAAATCGGTGCCAGTGTCGACCGGGCGTATGTGCCCTACCCGGGCTCGTTCGGCGGAATCACCCCAGGCGGCAGCGACTCCTATGCGGTCTCAGTCGGCAAGGGCGAGGAGAACCTGGCGAAGGCTGCCTCCACGGTGCTGGCGAGTTGCCCCAAGACCAAGCTGGCGATTGTCGGCTTCTCTCAGGGCGCGCACGCGGCGTCGAACTTCTTGCGGACCGTGGGGAAGGGGAGCGGCTCGGTGCCGGCCTCGGCGATCGCTGCGGGCGCACTCTTCGGGTCGCCGACCCGCAGCGAGGGGGCCGGGCTCTTCCCTGGCACGTCGCAGCAGGCTCCGAATCCGGTTCCCGGCACCCGCGGCGAGGAAGTGAAGGCGCTGACCCCGGTGTCCTTCACGACGCCGAAGGGCGCCGGCATCAGCCCCGTCTCCGACATCACGAAGGACTACGGCTCGCTGTCGGGCCGCGTCTCATCGTGGTGCCAGACGGGTGATCTGGCGTGTGACGCCCCGCCGAACGCCCCGATCGCACGGGCGGTCGTCAACGTAGCGGGACAGGCCGAGATCGGCGGAGACCCGTTCGTTGCCGTCTCGACGATCGGCCGGGCGCTGGCCTCGACGACATTCAAGACCGCTGTCGATGTCATCAACAAGGACATCCAGGCACCCAAGAACGCGCTCGAGAACATCTCCATCCAGCCGAAGAAGACGATCTCTCAGCGACTGGCCGAGGCATCGGATCCGCGGGCCAAGCCCCCGACCGGGCAGGAAGTCACCTCGGCGCTGGTGAAGGTCGGGCTGATCGGTCTCAACGCGGCCGTCACCGTAGCGAAGAAGGTACTGACGCCTGAAACCATCGCCGCCGTCGCGACGGTCGGGCTCGCGAACCCTCCTGCAGCGTTGGCAATTCTGGCGGCCAAGGCCGTCACCGTCCTGCCAGAGCTGATCCCGCCGGCCACGACCACACGCCTGGTGACGCAGACCTTCAAGATCGTCGAGAACGAGGTCAAGGCCAACCGGGACGCCTTCGACTTGGTTGCGCTGTCCTCCTACCGGAACACGGCGGCCGAGCACGGCTCTTACGGCTCTGTCGCAGCGACCCCGACCGGCCAGGCGCCCACGAAATTCGTTGCGTCCTGGCTCGCCGCCGCTGCCGCGGACCTCGGAGCGTCTTCGAAGACCGCCAGCACTTCGAGCTCGACCTCGACGTCGAAGGTGACGAGCACACCCAAGGCCCCGCCGACGACCACCACGACTCGGCCAACGACGTCCACCACCACCACCACCACCAGCGCGACGTCCACCACCACTACGACGTCCACCACCACTACGAGCCGCGACGCGTCGGAACCGGCGCTGCTCGAACAGGGCGGCGTCGTCAGCACGAACTCCAACTCAACCTCCTGAAACCGTCTAGGGAAAGAAGAAACGAATGGGTAAGCACCGCAGGGTCTCGCGGGCCGCGAAGGCAGGCATCGTTCCGGCAACCGCCGCCGCGATCGTCGTCGCCGGCGCAGGAATCGCGAACGCCGATCCGGTAGAGCTGCCGTCGCAGGGCGGCGTGACCACCCCGGCTCCGTCCACACAGGGCGGCACCACCGCGGCTCCTCAGCCCGCGTACGTGCCCGAAGCTCCGAGCCAGCCGACCTACTGGGTCGAGGCTCCGGCGGTGCAGCCGCGCTACGCGCCGAAGCCGAACTACGACTACCAGACGAACCAGTACACGCAGCAGTCGAACTACGTTGCGCCGATCGATTACTCGGCCCTGCACGCCCCGGTGGCTGTTGAAGCCGCGCCGATGTACATCGCGCCGCCGAAGACGCTGATGATCGGCGACTACCACGCCGAACAGCCGAACTGGCTGACCGATGAGGACCTCGAGCGGACGAACAACACGTCCGAGCTGATCCGTTCTCAGGTCTCGACTTTCTACCGGTCAATCGGTATTGATGCGGATCGGGCCGACCGGGTCGCGGCTGGACAGATCGCGGGCACCATCGGCGGCGCTGCCCTAGGCGCCGGTATCGGTGCGGTCCCGGGCGCGTTGCTCGGCGGGAACATCGGCGGCAATGCCGGTCTCGCGGTCGGCGGTTTTGTGTCGGTCCCGCTCGGCGTCATCCCCGGCCTGCCCGCCACGGTCATCGTCCCGACCACGGTGGCCGGCACCGCCGCAGGTGCCGCGATCGGCGGAGCGATCACCGCAGTTCCCGGCGCGATCGCGGGCGGCGCTGTCGGTTTCACTGCCGGTACCGCGTTCGGTGCCGGTGACGACCAGGGCCAGGCGATCGAAGTCGACCTGCCGAGCATCGACCCCGAGGCGATCACCACGCAGGCCGAGACCACGCTGACCCAGTGGGAGGAGTCCGGCCCGGTCGGACAGGCCGCCGCCACCGCGGTGCGTGACGTCGTCGCCGCAGCCCCGGGCATCGACCAGCAGGCCCGCGACTGGGCCACCGCCCAGCCCGGCGGCCAGCAGGTCGTCGACGCGATCGACGGCGCCCTCACCCAGTTCGGGAAGGGCTCGGCGGGCGTTGCCACGCAGATGATCTCGAACGCCGTCGGCGACGGCATCCAGCAGGCCTGACAGACCTGTGAAGCCCTCGGTGGGGGGCGGGGAGACCCGCCCCCACCATCTACACGGAGGATAAATGTCGACGGACAATCGGGAGCAACTGTTCCCCGACGTGATCGAGCACTACGGACGCGACCAGACCCCGGCCGACGACGCACCAGTCTCGGGCGGACTGGACTTCCCCATCCCGACAGAGTCGTTCGCCGAAGTCAGCGAAGTGCCCGCGCTCGAGCCGAGCAGCGAGGCGGCCGCTGGCGAGCAGGACTCTGTCGTGCAGACCGACCTCGAACCGATCGACGATTCGTCGATCATCCAGACCGAACTCGAACCGATCCTCATCGAGGACGACCTCGCGACGGAGCAGTTCGCTCCCGTCACCGCCCAGGCATACAGCGAATGGTCGCCGGACCCGGCACAATTGCACGCGTACGCCGAGCCCCTCGAACCGCTGCCTGTCGATCTGTATGCCGATGCGCCCGATTGGGTTCGCGCGCACATCCCCCGCGAGCCGCTGGTCACGCCCGACGACATTCGCGGGGGATTTCGCGCGATCATGGGTCGACTGCGCGCGCAGAAGACGCTGCCCGCGGCACCGATGCCAGCCGCTGGGGCGATTCCCCCGAGCGACCCGATTGATCCGGAGAGCGCGAGCGAGGGGGGCGGTGAAGGTGGCGGCGGCCGTCAGTGGGGCAAGGCGCCACTGATCGGTCTGGCTGTCGCGGCCGTCTCGGTCTTCGCTGCGGGTGCGGTCACCGTCTTCACCGGCGGCGACGCCGAAACCCCCGTTCCGCCCCTGCCTGCAGCCACCGCCTCGGCGGAAGAGGAAGAGACGACGGCGGCAGCGCCGTCCTGGTGCGCGTCGGCCAACGAACCGGATCGGACCGTCGGCAATGGCGCAGGCAACCGCGACAGCGGCCCGGGAGTGATCCAGGCGTTCGAGCACGCCTACTACGTCACGCGCAGCGGAGAGGCTGTCGGATCGCTGATGGTCCTGCCCCAGCCCCCGGCTCAGATCCAGGAATTCATCGACGCCGTCCCGGAAGGCACCGAGCACTGCGTGACCGTCCTGCCCACGCCCGAGCCGAACCGCTGGTCAGTTGACGTGCTCCTGAAGATCCCGCCCGTCGGCAGCGAAGGCATTCACCGGCAGTGGATCACCACGACCCCCGGCGACGGCGGAATGAAGATCGCGACAGTGGAGGACCGGAAATGACGAACGTTGTTGCCTTGCGCAGGACGCCGAAGGTC
Source organism: Rhodococcus sp. SGAir0479 (assembly GCF_005484805.1). NCBI lineage: Bacteria > Bacillati > Actinomycetota > Actinomycetes > Mycobacteriales > Nocardiaceae > Rhodococcus > Rhodococcus sp. SGAir0479. Next base: position 75,210 of record NZ_CP039433.1, on the reverse strand, counting down.
GAAGAGCCCGAGAGGATCTCGGCCATCGTCGTCGCCGGCTCCGGCGGCGCCGCCTCGACCACGACCACGTACGGGCTGGCGACAGCGCTCCGCCTCGGCAGCGGAGCGGATGTAGCAGCGATCGACGGCACGTCCGACGGCGGAAACCTCCTCGACCGCACCGCGGCCGACCCAATTGACAGCGCGCGTGCCATCCGCCAGCTCGGTTCGCGCATGGCGGTCAGCACCGCCGGTGTGGTCGTCGTCGGACACGGCGACACCACAGACCCGGCCCTCGTCGATGGACTGCTCTCTGACCGCCACCTGGCCCGATTCCACGACGTCGGCCCAGCGCTACGCTCGCGCCGACTCGGCCCGCTGATCGAAGCCGGAGCCGGAATCGTCATCGTCGCCCCCGCCCGTTCCGAGCCACTGAGCCGGATGCGAGACGGCCTCGGCTGGCAGATGAACACCTACGGAGCTGAGGTGTTGGCACGGACGATCGTGGCGATCTCGCACCAGATGCCGGACACCCTGCTCGATCTCGCACCCATACGGGACGCCCTCGCACCCCGAACCGCCGGATTCGTCGAGGTCCCCTTCGACGCCGCCCTCACTCAGCCCGGCCGACTCGACCACCGCCGACTTTCGCCCGCCGCCCTCGATGCATGGACGGACGCCCTGGATGCGCTCGGCCAGATCACCACCCCGCACACCGATACCGACGAGACGGCAGGAGAACTCGCATGAGTCCCCGAGACCGGACCAGCCTCGACGTTCGCACCGAACCGATCGACGTCGTCCAGCCCGGCCCGGCCGTCTGGCTCGTCGGCGCGCACGGCGGCGCCGGAGTGTCCACGCTGGCGCGGTACTGGGACTTCGCGGGCGACGCCCGACACCAGTGGCCGTGTGGCACCGCCCATGACATCGAGTCTCCGTACGTAGTCGTCGTGTGCCGGGAAACGACGGAAGGCCTCGCCAGCGCCCACGACCTGATCCTCGAGCACCGCGACCGCGGACTTCAAACAGATCTCCTCGGCCTGGTCACAGTGGCGAACACCGCGGGTCAACCTCCCAAGGACGTCCGGCAGCGTCGATCCATCGTCTCCGGTGCTGTTCGCGACAACTGGTCGATCGGCTGGCACCGCTTCCTCGGCTCGGCTGCCCGCGACAGCCTGCCCACCTGGCGCGCGATCGACGGCGTGCCCATCCAGACCAAGGGAGCCGCAATCGAGGTTCCCGCGGACGTGATTGCTGCCGGCGTCGGCATCGTCACGGCAATCCAGGACCGGCTGCCTGCCCTCTTGCCGGCGCAGTAGTCCATCACCATCACAAGGGAGGGAATCTCCATGCTCCACACCGTCCTCGACACTGCGGTACTCGCGCAGTCGTTCGACATCAACCCCGAGGTGCCGCCCGGCGCAAACGGCCTGCTCAAGCTGCTGAACTGGCTTCTGTGGGGCGTCACCCTCGCGTGCGTTGCGGCACTAGTCTTCTCGGGAGGCAAGTTCGCGTGGGAGAAGTGGCAGCACGGCCAGTCCGACGCAGCGAAGATGCTCGTCGGAAGCCTCGTCGGCGCGATCGTCGCCATGTCCGCGAACTCCATCCTCGGCGCCGTCACCTCGGCATAGGGCGAAAGGCGATCCCGGAATGCGCTTCCCTGAAACAGGTTCAGCGACTGAATACATGGCCGCGGTGGAACTACCCGCCCAGGTTGTCAAGGACATCGAGGAGCTTCTCGGGATTGCTGCCGGGATCGTCTTCGTCATCTGCGTCGCAAAGGTGATCTTCGTCGGCGCACGGATGGCGTGGGACCACAAGCACGGTGCCGGCATGGAGTCGCCGAAGGCGGCCGAGTTCCTCGCCGCGAACATCGGCGCACTCCTCGCGGGAACCGCATCCGTCACCATCGCCACGATCCTGCTCTCCGCCGCCTACGGGCCACAGTCGTCGACCCAGCCCAAGCAGGCCGACATCGTGCAGCAGATCAAGAACAAGACAGCGCAAACACAACAGCAGCAAGAAGAACAGCAGGATCAGGAGAACGAAGAATGATTCGGCGCCTGGCAGGGGCAGCGATGGTGGCAGTGGCACTAGCCACGGCCGGCTGCGGAGGAGCAGGACAGTCCGACAACGACCAACCCACGGTATCGCTGACCGACGTCCCGGAGATCGCGACCTGGTCATCGGTTGGGGGAGTGCGGGTTCCGATCGGAAAGACCGACGGGCCGAGTAACGGCAGCTGGGAGCCCTTCCAGGGCTTCACCCACACACCGCAAGGTGCGGCGCTGGCGGCGATCACCCAGTCGGTGCAGCTGGCCAGCGCAACTGACACTGACTGGCCGAAGATCCTCGGTACGGTCGCAGCGCCCGGTGAAGGACGCGACACGTACGCCGCGCATCGAGCACTCGTCTCCATCTCGGGGCTCGACCCCGAAGCGGTCCCGGAAATCGTCGGCTACACGATCACCGACTACACCGATGACGCCGCCAATGTCGACGTCGTCCAGCGGTTCTCCGATCAATCCCTAGCCGCCGCACACAACCGGGTCGTGTGGATCGGTGACGACTGGCACCTCGAACTCCCCGCCGGTGATGCCACCACGATCACCGCCCTCGACGAGCTTCCGTCAGACCTCGTCAGCCTGGAAGGAACCCGCAAGTGACCGAACAGAACACCAATACGACGGCCGCCCCCGCGGCTGACGACTCCTCAAAGGACGACAAGGGGAACTCGGCCACGAAGCTGCTCATGGGGATGTCAGTCCTCGCCGTCATTCTGATCGCGGGCGTGGTTTTCAGTGCCGTGATCCTCTTCCGCGGCGAGGATGCAGGCCCGCTTGTTCCTGCCGACCGATCCGCCGACGGCGGGAACACTCAGGTCGAGGAGAGTCTCTTCGAGCCCGAGCCGGTCTTCGATCGTGCGAACCGAGTCATCTACGTCCCGCTGGACGACAATGGCGTCCTCCTCCCGCAGTCTCGGCCAGGCGACGGTCGTCCTGCTGACCAAGCGCCCGGAGGCGCGATGCTCCAGCGAGTCCACGGAAACATGGACCTGCCCTTCTCCACCTCGGATGGCCCCACCCGCCTGACCGAAAACGGTGTGGCAACTGGGTTCTCACGTACTGCGCAAGGTGCAGGACTCGCAGCAGCCCACTACGTCGGCTACCTCTACGGCGGCCCTGACCGCTTGAAGATGCTCGTCGAGGCCGGGCTTCTGTCGGATCCCGACGGTGAGGTCAAGAAGGCGAACCTGATGGCGATGCCGAATAACGGGCCTGCGTCGGCGATGCCGATGGTCAAGGTCAACTTCAATTCTGACCTGAGCCTGGTCGAGTTTGGCTACACCGCGGAGATGCGGGACGGCACAACCCAGAACCAGGTCTCGAAGATCCCGATGGTCTGGCGTGAGGGCACCGGGTGGGTCCTCAAGGTCGATCCGAACGGAATGGGTGCCACGAAGGTGCCCAGCTTCGGTGCGGGGTGGGCGTCTTGGTGGTGAGTTCTCGGAGGTTGTGGATCGTGCGCAGTCTCCTGGCAACGACGGTCGCCCTCCTCTGCGTGTTCACCGCGGTTCATCCGGCCGCGGCACAGGAGACGACCGCGCCTGCCCCGAGCAGTCAAGAGGCACCAGCCTCCGACGATTCCACCGATGGAGACGAGGAATCAAGTGGCGGCTTGGTGGACTCCCTCACAGGTGCTGTGACCGGCCTTGTCGACTGCGCGAAGTACGTCGGCAATGCAGCTGGCCCGATCGTGGGGTGGGCCGTCGATGCTCTTGGAGGGGAGACCAAAACCTGTAGTGAGGCAACTGGAGCTGCTGTCTCAGCGGTCGGCGACAAGGTCAAGGACGCGGCGACTGGTGTGGCATCGGGCGCGGTGGAGAAGGCCGCGCTGTCCTTCGGTAATGCGGGCGCGGAGGTCTTGAAGTTCGCTCTGGGCTGGTGGATCACGACCAGCTCCCTCGATGAAAACGTGTTCAGCGAGACCGTCTCGGCGGTCACCGAATACACCTTCTACATCCAGGTCGCGGCCTTTGCATTGTCGATGATCCTCCTCGGCGCACGTCTCGCGATGGCGCGCTCGGGATCAATCCGCGACACCTCCGAAGAAGGATTCCGGCAAATGGCCCGCGCGACCGTGGTTGCCGGCATGTTCACAACGCTGGTCGTCATCGGCACCCGACTTTCCGACAGCATCGCGAACTGGTTCATGGACGGCACCGTAGGAAGCGATCCAACCGGGCTGGTCGAAGCGATGGTCTCGATCTCCCTGTACGCCGGTCCTGCAGGCATGGCGCTGCTGTTTGTGATCGGTCTGCTCGGCATCATCGGCGGCCTCGTGATGGCGTTCCTGATGCTGATGCGCACAGGCTTCCTCGTCCTCATGGCGGCCGCGCTCCCGATCGCTGGTGCAGCTGGTGGCACGAAGGTCGGCTCCCAAGCATTCGACAAGATGATCGCTTGGACGATCGCGTGGCTGCTGGTCAAGCCGGTCGGCGCGTTCGTGATTGGTTGCTCGGCCATGCTGTTTCTCAAGGCCACGCCCACCATCACCAACCCCGAGAACGGGGACGCCATGATGGCGCTGACCGGGGTCATCCTCCTGTGTGCGGCCGCGCTCGTGCTCCCGTCTCTGATGCGCATGATCGTGCCGAACGTCGGAGCACTCGGTGGTGGCGGCAGTGGTCTCGCTGCAGGTGCCGCGCTCGGCGCGATCGGCATGAAGGCAGCCGGAATGGCAGCTGGTGGCGGAGCTCCGACCGGTGCCGCAATGACGGCCAGCTCTTCGAGCTCGGCTTCGCCGGCCTCTGGCGAGGCGTCACCTCCCAGCGGATCGCCTCAGCCTGCCCCGGCGAGCTTTGGTGCAGGCGGGGGAGATGGTGGTCAGCCCGGCGGTAACGGCGGCGGCATGCCGAGCGGCGGGGGAGGAGCGTCGAGCGGCGAACCTCAAGGTGGCGAGTCAGGGACGCCCGCCGGTTCCGGTGCGATGCCTTCCTCGGGTGACTCAGGCAGGGGAGAGCCGGTCACGACGGGCGCTGCCCCGCAGTTCAACTCGGGAGGTTTCGAGAAGTGAGCGAGCAGAGTTACCACACCTACGGCGCCTGGCGTCGCCCGCGCGAGACCGGCCTGATGGGTGCCACCTTCGGCACCACGATGCTCGGCATCGGTGCAGCGGTGGTCCTCGCGTTCGTCGGCCTGGTCTTCGGATTCGGCGTCGCACTCGTGATCGCAGTGCCCGTGGCATTGGGCTTCATTCCCCTCATCAACTCGCGTGACGGCCGTTCAGGCTACGAAAGGGCACTCATGAGACTCCAGTTCTGGCGCGCCGGCCGTCGCGGCGAACACGTCTACTCGTCCGGCACGTTTTCCCGCGTCCCCGGCCGCCGCTACCGGCTGCCCGGTGTCCTCGCTGACACCGAGCTGTACGAAGGAATCGACTCCGACGGCCGCAGCTTCGGCATGATCCACATGCCCAGCAAGGACGCGTACACGATCGTGCTGGACGCGTTCCCACAGGGCGCTGAGGCGGTCGACCAGGACGTGATCGACCAGTACGTCGGCAACTGGGCGCAGTTCCTCAACGCCACGGGCGAGACCTCGGACGTTCTCGGTGTGGTCACCGTCCTCGAAACGCTCCCCGAGACCGGTATCGAGCTGTACGAGACGGCGCATCAGAACACCCTGCCGGATGCTCCACAGCTGGCCCGCGACGCGAACTACCAGCTCGCGACCGGACTGACCTCCGGTGGACTGCGCCTTTCGGCGCGTATCGCAATCACTTTCGAGGCGAAGACCTCGGAGCGAAAGCAGGACCCGTCGGAACAGGCGGTCGAGCTCGGCCGCCGACTGCCGAGCCTGACTGCGGCCGCCGCCCGGGCCGGCGCACCGTGCTCGCCGATGGACGCCGACGAGATCATGGCGTTCGTGCGCCGCTCGTACGATCCGGCGTCGCTCGTAGACGTCGAGCGTGGCCTGCACTCCGGTGAGGGCACCGGGCTCGAATGGGCGGACTGTGGGCCGCGCACCGCCCACGAGACGCCCGACGGCGGACGCTATTTCCACGACGGTGCCGTCTCGGCCACGTGGGAGATGCGTGAGGCTCCGAAGGGCGCAGTCACGGAAAGCGTCCTGCAGCGACTGCTGTCGCCGAACAGCGCCGTACCGATCAAGCGGGTGGCCATCGTCTACCGGCCGCACTCGGCAAGTGAAGCAACCCAGATCGTCGACAGCGACTACCGCAATGCACTCGCCGCCGCGAGCGGCGGATCCATGAAGGGTATGGGCCTCGCCTCCGCGCAGGCCCAGATCGACGTGGCCTCCACGGCGCAGGCCCGGATGGAGCAGGCCCGCGGTGCGGGTGTCACTCGGTTCGGCGTGCTCGTCACGGTCACCGAACCGGTCGGCAGCTCCGACGTCCCGAAGATCGACGCATTGATCGAAGACCTTTCCCGGCAGAGCCGCCTCGCAGTGCGCAGGTCCTGGTGCTGGCAGTCGGCCGCGTTCGCAGCCTCACTCGGGATCGGCGTCATCCCTGCAGATCACTCCACCATCCCGACGTTCCTGAGCAGCTAGAAGGACAACACCGATGTGCGCACGCAAGGCAGATACGCCGAAGCAGAAGCCGCAGAGTCCGGCTGACAAGATCGCCCGTTCCCTGCTGTCCGACGCCGACCTCGCCGCCCTCGAGTCCGCGGCGGCGGCCGAGACGAACACCATCAAGAAGACCTGGAAGCAGGTCCTGGTCAAGCGGCAGTACAACCTGCGCGCCACGATGGAGCGGTTGAACAAGTCCCGCACGGACGGATTCGACCGTGAGGTCGCGGATCTGGACGAGAAGGGGTTCGAGGGTGCGGGCGGCGGCCGTATGTCGACGGTGATGCCTCCGGTCGAGTACCGGGGCACCACCGTGCAGGTCGCCGGCATGTACCCGTGGATCGTCGGCGCCAAGGCCCCTCTTCTCGGAACTGCGCTGGGCCGGCACCTGCGGACCGGTGCCGCAGTCGGATTCGACCCGCTGTACGCGTGGAAGATGAAGGCAATCTCGGCGCCGTCGTGCTTCATCTGCGCCCTGAACGCGTTCGGAAAGTCCACGCTGCTGCGCCGAATCTGCCTCGGCGACATCGGGCGCGGCACACACGTCATCGCCCCGGGTGACGTGAAGCCGGATCTTCGCGCACTGGCCGAAGCCGTCGGCGGACAGGTCAGTGAGGTCGGATACGGAACCGGATCGATCAACCCGCTCGACCGGGGCCCGATCGGCGAAGCGATCGAGCAGCTCGCCGAAGGCTCACTCGAACGTCAACGCGCCGAGTTCGCCCTGCACGCACGCCAATTGAACATGGTCTGCGCGCTCCTCGAGATCGTGCGCCGTGGCCCGCTCAAGGACTTCGAGGAGACCATGCTTGCGTCCGCAATCCGCCTGATCTACAGCCATCCGGAGTCGATCTACAGCACCGCCAACCCGGCGCGGATGGAAGACCTGATCGAGATCATTTCCGATGCGCCCGAGGAACTGCGAGAGGACGCAGTCGCGGACGACGCAGCCGAGTACCGGGCACAGATCAAGCCGCTGCTGCGGTCGATGCGCGCGCTGGTCAAGGGCCGTTTCGGTGAGACCTTCAACCAGCACAGCACCGTTCGGATCGACATCACCAAGCCGATGATCGACCTCGACATGTCGTCGGTTCCGCCCGGTGACGAACTGATGCGCGCCGCGGTCCTGCTCGCGGGCTGGAACGAAGCCTTCGCCGCTGTCGAGGCGGCCCACATCCTGGCCGACGTCGGCCTCGGCCCGAACCGTGCCTTCCACATCGTGATGGACGAGTTCTGGCAGGTCCTCGCCTGTGGCCCGATGATGGTCGCCCGCGTCGACGCAGTTCAGCGATTGCAGCGCGCGATCGGTGTCGCGATGACCACCGTCACCCACTCGATCGCCGAACTTGAGAAGGCCGGCGGCCTGGGCCTGATCGAACGATCCCGCGCCCGCATCATCGGTCCCGTACCCGAGGCAGAGGTCGACCGGCTGAGCAAGTTCATGAAGTTCTCCGAAGCCGAACGAGCCATGCTCACCGGCTGGGCGAACGACGGCACATCGGCCGTCGACGAGAAGAAGGCGATTCGGAAGGCCCGCCGCAAGGCCGCTGTGAACATCGCTGCGACCTCGATTGACTCGGTGAGGGACGCAAGCCTGGAAACGAAGCGCACCGCCGCCGGTGTCGGTCACTTCCTCCTCAAGCTCGGTGAAGGCGCAGCCCCGGGCACGCCGTTCAAGGTGTGGGTTCCCCCGATCGAACACGCCTCAGGCATCCACGACACCGACGCTCGCCTGCGGTCGGCCGACGAAGACCGCGGAAAGGAATTCGCAGCATGACCGCCGATCGGCGCCGCTACAACGTCGTCGACGACGACACCCGTGACGCAACCGTGCGGGCAGTCATCACCCGCATTGAGGCAGGCGACAGCTTCACCGCCGCCGCACGCGCAGCGGCAAACCAGCTCGACGTGTCCGAAACAACTGTCCGGAGCTGGGTGAACAAGTCCGGCAAGCGACCGCTACCTACAGCGAAAGAGGTGGCCGCGCTCGAAGCGGAACTGGCAATGGCGCGAGAGCTGAACCGAGCACTCGTCGCGAAATACGGACTGGGAGAGGGACTGAGGAGCGTATGAACGACAAGGGGGGGACCGGGCTGATCGCGTTGATCCTCGCGGTCGTGCTCGTACCGTTCATGCTGATCCTGCTGCTCATGGTCGGGATCCAAGACGAGGAAGAACAGCAGGCCGGAACGAACTGCCTCGGCCCCGCCAGCACGGGACAGGGTGGCGATCGTCTCGCGCCACTCGGCTCGTTCATCAAGCCCGTCGATCCCTCCACGGTCACGCTCACTTCCGGCTTCGGCGCTCGCTGGGGCGAGGAGCACAAGGGCATCGACCTCGCGGGCGACATCGGCACCCCGATCTACGCGGCAGCCGACGGCACCGTGCGCAACGCCGGCGCGGCAGACGGCTTCGGCCAATGGGTCGTCCTCGACCACGTCCGCGACGGACAGCTCGTGGCCACCGTCTACGGGCACATCGACACCTACAGCGTCGAGGTCGGACAGCAGGTCCGGGCCGGTCAGCAGATCGCCACGATCGGTAATCGTGGCCAGTCGACCGGCCCGCACCTGCATTGGGAGGTATGGCCCGGCGGATGGGGGACCACCGCCGTCGACCCACAGCCGTACTACGACTCCGCGCCCGCCCCGGGCGCGCCGACCGCTGGCGACCCGACCGCCGTACCAACGCCGCCGGCGGAGACGCTCACAGCCGACCTGTCGAAGCCGCTCCCCGCGTCGGCCGGTTCCGAGCAGAACATGCAGGTCGACACCAAGAAGTTGATCCGGGCCCTGCACGCGAAGTTCGGTGACAGGATCAGTACCCTCGGCGGCTGGCGCGCAGACGGCGGCTACGCCACCGACCATCCCGACGGGCGAGCAGTCGACGCGATGATCCCGGACTACCTGTCCGGCACCGGAGTTCAGCTGGGCGACGAGATCCTCGACTACGTCATGGCGAACGCCGAGTTCTTCAACGTCGAGTACGCCATCTGGCGTCAGACGTACTACCCGGTCGGCGGCACGCCGAACACGATGGAAGACCGCGGCTCCGAGACCCAGAACCACTTCGACCACGTTCACATCACCGTGAACGGTCAGGGCTTCAACGAAACCGGCTTCGCCTGGGGATCGGCACCTGGCGGTGGCGGAGGTAGCGCCACAGCGGCGGCCGCGGACTGCGTCATCTCCGGTGAAGGGCTCGGCGACAGCCTGGCCCCGGGCAGCGTCCCAGCCGAGTTCGCACCCTGGATCCAGAAGGCAGGCAGCATCTGCCCGCAGATCCGCCCATCGCTGCTTGCGGCCCAGCTCGAGCAGGAGAACGGGTTCCGTCACGGCGCCGACGCCCCAGTATCGGAGACCGGGGCAGGTGGGCCAGCCCAATTCATGCCAGGAACCTGGGCCACCTACGGCAAGGACTACGACGGCGACGGCCGCATCGACATCAACTCGATCGGTGACTCGGTCATGGCTCAGGGCCAGTACATGTGCACGATCGCGCAGTCCATCGACGGCTGGATCGCCGACGGCAAGGTGTCCGCGCCGAACGGACGGGCCGAGCTGTACCTCGCTGGCTACAACGCCGGTGAAGGCGCAGTGCTCGAATCCGGTGGGTTCCCCACTGGCGCGACCGACTACGTCGTCCAGACCCGCCCCTACGCCGACAAGATCATCGCCAATGAGGCCAAGTTCCGGGCGATCAACCAGTGAAAGGACCAGCAGTGAGGATCCAGCGCACAGCCGCAGCAGTGACGTTGACCGCCGCGGCCGCCATCGCACTCTCCGGCTGTGGGAACGAGTCCGGAAGTGCCCCGCACACCGGCACCGACGACCATGTGGCCATCAATCCGTTGTCTCCGCAGGAGATCGACGCCGACCAGACCGCGACCACGGCCATGCAGATGATCCTGTCGTGGCAGCCGGCCGTCGATGCGAGTAAGGGCGACGCCCTCGTCCGGGCCAAGCCTTGGCTCGGCGGCGATCTTCTCGCGGCCGCCGAAGACGGGAAGAGTGTGTCGATCCGGCCGGATCGCGATTGGCAGCAGTGGGCCGCCTCGAAGGACGCGCTGACCGCGAACTGCGTTCGCTCCGACACCACACCCGCGGCACCGGCCGGGATGCGCACCGTCGTCATCGACGTCACCTGCCGGCAATCGGTCCTGCACGCCACCGGCCAGAGCACTCCACGCACTCCGGAGACCTGGCGCACCACCGTCACCCGCACCGACGACGGCTGGCGACTGACCGACTACCGATTCCAGCAGTAGGGGGCTACTCGATATGGCACGTGCACGACGGGACCGGCCGACCGGCAGCGCCAACTCCGACGAAGTCCTATTGAAGGCACTTCCCGTCGTCGTAGCGGTGGCGTTCTTGCCGACCATTGCCTACAACCAGGGCGGCGGGGAGAACCCCACCTGGAACCCGCTCGCCCTGTTCATCTCTCTCGGCACCGGCAAGACGAGCTGGCCTGGCGGTGCGACGTCGGTGCTGATCCTCGAACTGCTCCTCCTCGCCGTCGCGTTCGGTGGCGGATGGTGGATCCTCCGCAGGATCGGTGTCCTCGAGAAAGTGAAGGACAAGCGGTCGGAGATCCGTATCGACAAGCTCGCGGACACGATGGTCGACCCCCGCGAGGTCGACGAAACGAACGTCAAGCACCTCGCCGAGACGACCGAACGGCTCGCACCGGCCATCCCCCGCGATCACCCCGGATACCTGGGTATTCCCCTCGGCCAAACCGTCGTCGGCAAGCGCGATCTGCGGCTGCCGTGGGAGTTCGTGTGCCTCGCCTACGCTGGCGCCCGAATGGGTAAGTCGGCCGGTCTGGCGATCCCGGCGATCTGCCATGCTCCCGGCGCCACGATCGTCGCTTCCAACCGCGGCGACGTCTACTCCCACACCGTCGGCCTGCGCCGGAAGTCGGGCCGGGTCTGGCTGTTCGACCTGCAGGGCGTCACCACCGGTGATCGTCGCCAGCGCGCCACGTTCTGGTTCAACCCGCTGCGGAACGTGACCGACCTGCCGTCCGCGGCGGCCGTGTGTGGCTACTTCATCTCTGCGGCCACCGACGCCAATGCCAAGGTCGATGCCTACTTCGACGGCAATGCTCGCGACCTGTTCGCCTCGTACATGCTGGCGGCTTCGCTGGCCGGTGGCGACATCCGGCACGTGGTCGAGTGGCTGACGAACACCCAGTCGCAGATCCCGCCCGCGATTCTCAAGCAGTACGGATACCCGGACCTGGCGAAGACGATGCGCGGCAAGCAGTCCGTCAACGCTAAGCAGCGCGACGGCTTCTACGACATGGCCCGCCGCTTCCTCGCCCCACTCGACGAGCCTCGCTACGCCGAGGCCGTCCTGCCGAACCAGCGCACCATCATCGGCACCGATCCCGACGGGAACATCACCTTCGCCCCGGGCGATGTGGTGCACGACCTCCCGGAGTTCATCGCGGAAGAGTTCGTCGCCCGCACCGACACCATGTACGCCATGTCGAAGGACGGTCCGGGATCGTCGTCGGCGATCTCGAGCGCGCTCGTCGGTCAGATCCTCAACAGCGCCGAGGAATACTCCGAGCAGCAGGAGTCGGAGCGGATGCCGATCCCGATGACCGCGGTCCTCGACGAGGCAGCGAACATCTGCAAGCTCGAAGACCTGCCGCGTTGGTACTCCCATTTCGGCGGCCGCGGCATCATCCTCATCACCTTCTTGCAGTCTCCCTCGCAGGGCGAGAAGGTCTGGGGACGCGAAGCGTTCGACGCGATGGTCGACGCCTGCAGCGTCACCTGGTACGGCGGCAACGTCAAGGACGACGCCTACATCTCTGGTCTCGTCGACGCCATCGGCACGCACTACGTCGAGTCCGAGTCCCGAAACCGGGGCGCCGGACTGTTCGCCTCTGGCCAATCGACGGTGTCGAGCAGCTGGCAGAAGGAGAGCATCTTCGAAAAGCGTGACCTCAAGGCGCTTCCGAAGACTCGCGCCATCGTCACGATCGGTGGCAGCTCGCCGATCCTGGTCCGCAAAGCGTTCTGGGGCGGTTCCCCCTTCGCCGACGAGATCCGCCAGTCGAAGAAGGACAGCAAGCTCGCGACCACGCTCGAACAGCAGAAGGCCCTGCCCCTCGGCATGTCCGACCGGCCCGCCACCGCCGTGGACGTCGAGTTGGAGCCGGAGGCCGTAGTCGACACCGCAGCCCCGCAGCTCGTCGCAGACCGCACGCCCGACGTCGGCGTGAGCTCGTCGCGCGTCGATGCCCTATTCGATTCCGAGTTCCTGGGGAAGGACTGAACATGGTCAAGTTCGCTGTCGAGGACGCCGACAACTGGGATGCCGGCGACGAAACCACGGAGCCTGAGGTCATCGGCTGGGAGGACGCCGAGCAGGCCGAAGCTGACGACATGGGCAGCGAGTACGCCGACCACGACTTCGCCGACGGCTCGGAGGACGAAGACGAGTACGCCGAGCGAGCTGCTGACGAACAACCGGACGGCGCACACGACGCGCCGCCCGAAGGCGAAGAGCCCCCGGCGAAGAAACCGCAGTTCGCGAACGTCTTTGAGTGGTTCGATGGGTTCTTCCGCCCGGTGATCCGCCGCAAGATCGGCGACTCAGATTCCTCCCTGTCCTGGGACGCTCGCTGGTGGGCCTACCCCGAGGTCGTAGCACGATTGACCGCGCTGCACTACTCATGGGAAGAGGCGAGGGCCTCGGATTCGATGTCGGCCATGTCGCTGTGGTGGATTCAGCACCTCGAACCGCATCTGCGCGTGATCCTCGACGGCGACACCGGGCCGATGGCCAACGCGAAAGAATCCCGTGACTGGATGGGATGGCCGGTCCTGCCCGTCGACGACGTCCCCGCCGACGTCTTCAACTACATCGTCAACAACGGTGAGGATGCGGAGGCGTGAACCCCGAGACCACAGGCGTCTACCCGCCGCCCTCAGGGGCATCGAACCGTCGGCGATCCCTGCGCCGGAAGCAGAAGAACACGCACGCGGGTCGACTCGAGCCGAAGACTGATCTTGTATAGATTCAAATCGCATGGCAGGGCACCAGGCCCAGCCAATCCCCGGGAGGGGTTATCCCACGATGGAGTGTGTTTCTGTGTCCCGTAACTCCGACAGTCGATCCACCTCGAAGGGGAAAGTTGGCATTCTCACCGAGAAGCCCTCGGCGGCGCGCAACTTCGCGGCCGCGCTCGGTGGCATGAGTGGCACGTTCGACGGCACGGAATACGTCATCGTCAATGCGCGAGGCCATCTGCTCGAATTGAAAGACCCGTCGGCGATGGTGCCGGCGGCGCTCGCTGAGCGGTACAAGAGCTGGGAACTCGCGAATCTCCCGTGGCGCTCCGAGGACTTCCGCTGGGAGCGCGAAATCAGGCGCAAGCTCTCGGGCGGGAAGCTGGTCACCGACAAGGACGCGAAGAGCCTGCTCGCGCAGCTCAAGACGGCGCTGTCGGACTGCGACACAGTGTGCAACGCCGCCGACCTCGATCCGACCGGTGAGGGCTCACTGCTGGGCTGGGAGATCGTGGAGTTCCTCGGCCTGCAGGGCAAGAAGCTCGAGCGGATGGAGTTCCTCGACGAGACCCCGGCCTCGCTGCAGAAGGCGTTCAGGACGCGGCGGCCGGTGTCGTCGATCCACGACGAGGGTGACTACCGCAAGGCCGACTTCCGATCGAAGTGGGACATGCTGTCGATGCAGTTCACCCGGGTCGCGACCAGGGTCTCCGGATCCAACACTGTGCTGCGGAACGGCCGCCTCAAGTCAGCGATGGTCGTGATCGTCGGCGACGGCCTCGACGCCCACAACGGCTACGTCAAGAAGGCGTTCTACGAGAACCGGTTCCGTGACGAGAACGGCGTGACCTACACCGATCCCGACATCGACCGGTTCGAGAACAAGGCCGACGTCCCCGGCGGCTTGAGCGCGTCCGCGGTGGTCCACGACGGGACGACCCGTAAGAAGACCGCGCCGCCGCGGCTGATGGACCTGGCCGCGCTCTCCTCGCTGCTGTCGAAAAAGGGGTTCGGCGCCAAGAACGTGCTCGAGACCTACCAGAAGATGTACGAGGTCCAGGTGGTCTCGTACCCGCGCACCGAGGACAAGTTCATCTCGCCTGAGCAGTTCAACGAGCTGCTTCCGCTGGTCGACGCGATCGCCGCCGTCGTGGGTGTGGATTCGGCGGCGTTGAGCCACCGCACCCCACGCAAAAGTCACGTCAAGTCCGGTGGGGCGCACGGTGCCAACCGTCCGGGACCCAACGTCCCTCCCAGCCTGGCCGCGGTGGAGAAGAGATTCGGCGAGCTGGGCCGGGAAATCTACGAGGTGCTGGCGAAGAACTATCTGACGATGCTGGCCCCGGACTACGAGTACGACCAGCACCGAGGACATGTCGAGAAGTACCCGACCTTCGTCGGTTCGCTGAACGTGCCGGCCGTGCTCGGCTGGAAGGGCGTGTTCGTCGTCGAAGACGACGAGACCGACGAGCCCGAACCGGCGTCGGGTGCGACAACGCTCGGCAAGCTCGCGGAACCGTTCGTGCACGAAGGCTTCCCAGCGAGGCCGCCCCATCCGTCGATGAGCTGGCTGATGAAGCACCTTGAGCAGCGGAGCGTGGGCACCGGTGCCACCCGGACCAGCACATACGCCGAGGTCACCAACAACGCCACCGGCAAGGCCCTCATGATCGAGAAGCGCGGCAAGCTCACCCTCAGCCCGCTCGGCGAGCTCAACCACCGCATCCTGCCGGGCACACACATCGGCGACCTGTCGATCACCGAGCAGGTATACGAGCAGATGGCGCAGATCGAGGCGGGCACCGGCGCGACCCCCGACTTCCTGCCGTTGGTGGCCGACCTGGTGCGTCACGACATCGAGAAGATGAAGGTGAACGCGGGCCGATTGCCTGCTGAGGTCAAGGACCGAATCGCCAAGGCCGGACTGACCCATGCGCCTGTCGAGACGATCGACTTGCCGCCCGCGCTGCAGTTCACCCACAACGGCACCGTGGTCACCCGCGCGAAGCGGGTCTTCGGTGGGCACCGGTTCACCGACGCCGAGGTGGCCGCGCTGCTGGCCGGCGAGACGATCGAGATCACCGCGAAGCGTCCCAAGACCGGTACCACGTACACCTGCAAGGGCAAGCTCGAAGCCGACGTGCTGGAGAAGGACGGCAAGCAGTACCCGTACGTGGGCTTCAAGCCCCAGTTCGAGGAGAGAACCGACCTGGTCACCGGCGTGTGGAAGGGCAAGAAGGTCTCGTTCAAGGGCCGCGGCTGGGGCGCCAACGAACACTGGCCCGGCAAAGACTTCACCGAGCAGGAGCTGGCGAAGCTGCTGACCGGGGAGACCATCGAGTTCGAAGCCAAGAGCAAGACCGGCCGGCCGTACACGGCCAAAGGTGCGCTGGCGGAGAAGACCTTTAACGGCCGCAAAGTGGTCGGTTTCGCCTTGAAATTCGACGACGCGAAGCGCCCCACCGGCACGACGAAGCGCAAGGCCACCAAGTAGCGGCCCTCGGGGCTTAGGCAACAGCCTTCGGTGGGGTAGTCAGCGGCAGCAGTTTGGGTCGAGCACCAGGCGGAGTGCGTCGAGGGCATCAGTGCGGGCGCGGTAGTAGACGTTCATGCCGCGCCGCTGGGATTCGACCATGCCGGCCTTGCGGAGTTGGCCGAGGTGGTGGCTGACGGTCGACTCGGCCAGGTCGACGCCGGTAGCGAGGTCGCATGTACAGACCTCGCCCGCGTCGGTGGTGAGCAGGATCGACATCAGCTTGATCCGGACCGGGTCGGCGAGGGCCTTGAGGCGCAGCGCGACCTCGAGTGCGGCATCGTCGCCCATCGGGGCAGCGGAGACCGGCGCGCAGCAGATCGGTGCACTGACGTCGATGACCGGCAAGGCTTTCGGCATGGCAACAATCCTACCGAACCATCTTGACTTATGTCGAAATCGTGGCAGTCTATAGACGCAAGTAATTCGATATATGTCGTATAGCTGGAGGCTGTCATGTCACGCGCTCAACTCGCACTCAACGTCGACGACCTGGACGAGGCGGTCACGTTCTACTCGAAGCTGTTCGGCACCGAGCCCGCGAAGCGCAAGCCCGGGTATGCGAACTTCGCGATCGCCGAGCCGCCGCTCAAGCTGGTGCTGCTCGAGAACCCGGGCAAGGGCGGCACGATCAATCACCTCGGCGTGGAGGTCGAGTCGTCGGAGAAGGTGCACGCGGAGATCGCGCGCCTGACCGGCGAGGGCCTGTTCACCGACGAGGAGATCGGCACGACCTGTTGCTTCGCCACGCAGGACAAGGTGTGGGTGACCGGTCCGGCCGGTGAGAAGTGGGAGGTCTACACCGTGCTCGCCGACTCCGACACCTTCGGCTCGAGCCCCCAGCATCTCGACGGCCCGCAGGGGTCCGAGGGCGGCGTGTGCTGCGGCACCGCAGCCCCCGCGGCAGAGGAGAAGGACGAGAAGGAAGCGGCTGCCGCCGGCAATTCCTGCTGCTGAACACCGCGAGCCCTGTGTGTCGGTCGCCCCAGCCGGGGCGGCCGACACGGGTGTTTCAGGGGTGTAGACGAGTAGCGAGGTCGGTGACGCGGGTGGCGATGTCGTCGCGGACCAGCCGCATCCGCTCGATGCCGTCGATGCCGCGCTCGGACGGCTCGTCGGTGTCCCAGTTCTCGAACGCGGTGCCCGGGACCGGGTCGACGGATGCTTCGCGGCCGAGGGTGACGACCAGATCGACATCTCGAACTAGCTGTGGGTCGATCGCTTTCGGGGTTTCGCCGGTGATGTCGACGCCGACCTCGAGTAGAGCTTCGGCCGAGAGCGCGTTGATCGCGGCGGCGGGTCTGGTGCCGGCGGAGTGGACGTCGACGCGGTCGCCGGTGGCGGCGCGCATCAGTCCGGCGGCCATCTGGGACTTGCCGCCGTTCTTCACGCATACGAACAGCACCGAGGGTGCGTTCATCGCAGGGTCCTTTCGAGAAGTGTGGGTCAGTCGTCGAGGTCGAGTTCGGCGACAGCGGATTTCGCGGTGCGGCCGACGCCGAGGATGGTGGCCGATCCGGGCCCGGTCCAGTCGCCGTAACCGAGCAGGTGCAGGTGCGGTTCCTTGAGGGCGCGGGTGCCGGCGGTGGGAACGGCGCCGTCGTGGCCGCGCAGTCGTAGTGGGCGCAGGTGAGCAAGGGCGGGCCGGAAGCCGGTGGCCCACAACACGACGTCGGCGTGCTGGCGGCGCTCGCCCCAGGCGATACCGTCGGGGGTGAGGTGGTCGAACATCGGCTGCGCGGTTAGGGCGCCGCGCTCGCGGGCGGCGAGGACTTCCGGGACCATCACGATGTCGCCGAGCGCGGCGACCCCGCCTGGATCGGGCCGTCCGGCGGCCAGGGCGGCGGCGCGCTGGGAAGCGACCTCGAACAGCGCCCGGCCGTCGACACCATCGGGCAGGAACCGCGGCGGCCGGGTGGTCACCCAGGTTGTCGATGCGACGGTGGAGATCTCGGCGACGAGCTGGGCGGCGGAGTTGCCGCCGCCCACGACCACGACGTCCGCGCCGGCGAACTCGTCCGGGGTGCGGTAGTCGACGGTGTGCAGCTGGCGTCCGGTGAAGGTGCGGGCGCCGGGGTAGATCGGCCAGAAGGGCTGCTGCCAGGTTCCGGTGGCGCTGATGACCCTGCGGGCCCGCCACATCCGATTCTCCGCCTCGACCAGCAGGTTGCGGCCTTCGCGGCGGACCGCGCTCACCCGCACCGGCCGCTCGATCGGCAGGTCATAGCGCTGCTCGTAGGCGGTGAGGTAGTCGACGACATGACTGGCGGGTGGGAACCCGTCCCGCCACAGCGGCATGGGCCACCCCGGAAGGGCCGCGAACTGCGACGGGGAGAACAGCCGCAGCGACGGCCACATGCGCGGCCACGCGCCGCCCGCGGCCGGTTGGTCGTCGAGGATGACGAAGCGGTGCCCGGCCCGGCGCAGGTAGTAGCCGGCGGCCAGGCCCGCTTGCCCGCCGCCGACCACGCCCACATCCACGCTCGTCGGCATCGACATTCGCCGGTTACCGCTCGGCGGTCCGCGCGGTCAGCTCGGCGACCAGGGCCTCGACCTTGGCGCGGATCTCGTCGCGGATCGGGCGGACCGCGTCGACGCCCTGTCCTGCCGGGTCGTCGAGCACCCAGTCGCGGTAGGACTTGCCCGGGAACACCGGGCAGGTGTCACCGCACCCCATCGTGATCACCACATCTGACGCCTGCACGGCATCGACAGTCAGGATCTTCGGAGACTGAGCGGAGATGTCGATGCCGACCTCGGCCATCGCCTCCACCGCGGCCGGATTCACCTGGTCGGCGGGCGCGCTACCGGCGGAGCGGACCTCGATCCGGTCACCGGCCAGATGGGCCAGGAAGCCCGCGGCCATCTGGGAGCGGCCGGCGTTGTGGACGCAGACGAACAGGACGGACGGGGTGGCCATGGTTCTCACGGCTCCTTCACTGCCGCCGGACGGGCGGTGGTTGCGGGTGGAGTGAAGCGTACGCGTAGCGCGAGGGAGACATAGACCAGGCCGACGAGGACCGGCACCTCGATCAGTGGGCCGACGACCCCGGCCAGCGCCTGCCCGGAGGTGGCGCCGTAGGTGGCGATCGCCACGGCGATCGCAAGCTCGAAGTTGTTGCCGGCGGCGGTGAAAGCGAGCGTGGTGGTGCGCTCGTAGCCGAGACCCATGCCGGCTCCGAGCAGGTAGCCGCCGCCCCACATGATCGCGAAGTACGCCAGCAGCGGGATCGCGATCCGCACCACATCCATCGGCCGCGAGGTGATCTGCTCGCCCTGCAACGCGAAGAGAATCACGATCGTGAACAGCAGCCCGTAGAGCGCCCCCGGCCCGATCCGGGGCAGGAACTTCTGCTCGTACCAGGTGCGGCCCTTGGCTTTCTCGCCGTAGTGGCGGGTCAGGAAGCCTGCGAGCAGCGGGATGCCGAGGAAGATCAGCACCGACTTGGCGATCTGCCACGGGGAGGTGTCGATCGTGGTCTGCTCAAGCCCCAGCCAGCCCGGCAGGACCGAGAGGTAGAACCAGCCGAGCACGGCGAACATGATCACCTGGAACACCGAGTTGATCGCCACCAGCACCGCGGCGGCCTCCCGGTCGCCGCACGCGAGGTCGTTCCAGATGATGACCATTGCGATGCAGCGGGCCAGGCCGACGATGATCAGCCCGGTCCGGTATTCGGGCAGGTCGGGCAGGAAGATCCAGGCGAGCGCGAACATCAGCGCCGGGCCGAGTACCCAGTTCAGCAGCAAAGACCCGAGGAGGAGTTTGCGGTCGCCGGTGACGGTGTCGAGTCGGTCGTAGCGGACCTTCGCCAGTACCGGATACATCATGATCAGCAGGCCGAGGGCGATCGGCAGCGAGATGCCGTCGATCTCGACCGTGCTCAGGGTGTCCCCGAGACCCGGGATCATCCGGCCCAGGAGCAGGCCGGCGACCATCGCCACCCCGATCCACACCGGCAGGAACCGGTCGAGGGCGGAGAGCTTGCCCACGACGGCCGGGTGCGTCGTCGTCTCGGTCACCGAGCCACCTCCACGACCGTGGCGTCGGGCACGCAGGCCGAGCCCTCGACGACACCCGCTTCGGGGCACAGCACCGCCGACAGTTGCGCGAGCGCAGACGGGATCACCCGGTAGTACACCCACGTGCCGCGCCGCTCACAATCGAGCAAACCGGCCTCACGCAGCACCTTCAGGTGATGCGAGATCGTCGGCTGGGACAGCTCGAACGCCGGCGAGATGTCGCAGACGCAGCTCTCCCCGCCCTCGTGGCTCGCGATCAGACTCAGCATCCGCAGACGCACCGGATCGCCGATCGCCTTGAACATCCGGGCCAGGTCCCCAGCCCAATCCTCAGTCAGGGGTTCCCTCATCAGCGGCGAGCAGCAGGCCGTTTCACCTCGGCCATCCTGTATCGACATACGCCAATATTGACAAACATCGAATCAGTATTCAACTGGGCCTCCCGCGCCCGTAGGAAGAACCCGCGGGCAGAGACGAAGAGGTTCTCGGCAAAGTTGCAAGCAATCTCGGACTCCCCGCCCGCCCGTCCGCGTCGGTTGCTGCCGCGTTCCCAGCTTCAAGCCCCAGCGATTCACTAAATGGCCGGGCCTACATGTCGGCTGTCATCGAGTGGTCGCGTTCGACGCCCATATCGGGAACGAACGCGGCCTCGTTGTTCTGGTCGGGTTCGCGCTCGATGTTGAGCATCTCGGTCACGGACCGCGGATGCCCTAGCTGCGCAGCGCGCAGGGCGCCGAGAAGTTCGTCGGTGACCTGTGGCAGATGGACCGGGGAAAGGTTCGGCGCGACTTCATCGTCGCCGTGCGTGGCTCCGATCGCGCTCGCCAGGCCGCGGCCGGCGCGTTCGAGCTCCGGCCCCAGCTTGTTCAGTGCGGATGCACCGCCCGCTTCCGGTGGGGCCACCGGTTCGAGGTCCGCTGATATGTCCACCGCTTCATCAGCGGCGGGGCCCTGTTCGAGATCTGGGCTGGCGGACGGGTCGGACTGCACGTCGGCGGTGGGTTCCTCGTCGACCTCGAAGGTCGGCTCCTGCGCGGGGACGTCGAGATGCTCGGCGGACAGCGCGGCCAGTCTGTCGAATGGAGGAAGTCCTCGGGCTGCGACGTAGCCGAGCGCAATTGCGGCCGCGGCGTCGAACGCGCGCTTGTCGGACTCGGTTTCGGAGGCCGATCGTTGCGCGTCACGCTGCTGAATCTGTTCCGGACTCATCCGCGCCGCCTGGTACGCGACCTGCTCACGGTGGTGCTGTTGACGGCGCAGAGCTTCGAGCCGGTCGGCGTTCTCCCGCGCCAGCCGCTCCCAGCGTTGCGCGTTCGCGGACTGCGCCCCCTCGAGGTGGCGAGCGGTCGCGGCCGCGGCGAGAACTTGAACCCGTGTCTGGTCCCGGGGCGAGCTGTGGAACGCGCCGAGCACCTCGCGCATCGGCTGGGGCTTTGGCACCGAGCGGCCCTGCGCGCGAGCACGGTCGACCTTCGAGAGGAATCCAGCGACATCCACGACGTCCTGGTGAGCCTGCTCGTGCGCCGGGCGCGCTGGCTGCGCCCAGTCCGGCTGCGGCGCCGCCGCTCCATCCGGTCCCGGGTCGACCGCGCGGGCCCGTTGCGGTCGACCGAATCGGCGCTTGTTGTCGTTGTCAGCCATGTCGTCTCTCCTCGTTCCCCCCTCGCGTTCTGGCGAGGATCCGGTGATCTCACATATCCAGGTCTGGTCCGTGATCGCGGTCGACGCGCGGAGCCTCTTCGCGCGCGATCGGCGGCCCTGTGGGTCGCTGCGGGCCGCGAGCGTCGCGCCTGCCGGAGCCGTCACGGCGCTCGATCTCCGTGTCGATCGACTTGAGGTGCCCGCGCTCGGCCGACAGCGACGTCTCCAAGCGGGCGATGCGGTCGTTGAGCTTTCCGACGACGCGCTCGTCCGTCACGTGGGCGCGGTCGCGTTGCGCAGCGATCGCACGATTCGACTGTGCGGACCTCTCGATCACGGGCCAACGGCGTTCCGGCGGCGCAGTGGCCTCTGCGGCCGATACCGCCCGGGCGGCGCTGTCGAGCTGATCGCGAGTGGTGACACCGGAGCGGCGCAGCAGTTCCAGGTCTTCCCGGGCCTGCCGCACGGCGTGGATCTTCTGCTCGTCCGCCGCGACGGCCGCGACCGTGGAATCGACGGCCGCGGTGCCTGAATCCTTGCCCTGTGCGCGGTCGAGCTCCTGCCTCGCCAGAGCGATAAGGGTCCGGGTCTCGCCGATCCGCCGCTTACTCGATTCACGCGCGGCCGCGAGTTCGGCCGTGGTGTGATCGGCGTAGGGGGAGCGT
This sequence comes from Rhodococcus sp. SGAir0479, assembly GCF_005484805.1. Classification (NCBI taxonomy): domain Bacteria; kingdom Bacillati; phylum Actinomycetota; class Actinomycetes; order Mycobacteriales; family Nocardiaceae; genus Rhodococcus; species Rhodococcus sp. SGAir0479. Next base: position 52,743 of record NZ_CP039433.1, on the reverse strand, counting down.
CGAGCCGGTGCGGACTGCACCCTGTCGATCACTCGTGTGATCTGCTCGGCGCGCGCCTCGGCCAGGTACGCCACGGGGTCGGCTTCGTCGGCTGGCGCGGAGTTCTTGACGCGGGAGAGCGCGACCTCGCGCACCGCCTTCTCCCACATCGCGATCTTCCGCGAGTCCGTCCCTGGGTCGCCCATTGCCGTCACCCATGCGGCGTTCTCGGCGATCGCCGCGGTCGTGTACGCGTCGACGAACGCGTGCATCTGCTGCTGTTGCGATCGGACGAAGGCGGCGAGGATCGGATCGGTTTCGGCCGCAGCCTCGCTCAGGGCCGGCACCGAGTATCCGGCTACCGCGTCGGTGCGAGTGCGGGGGAGGGGGATACTGTTCTCGCGGCTCGTCGCAGCCTGCAGGGCATCGGCCATCACGCGGCCGGGAGCGCGATTCTCGCTGTCGAGCTCGCCCGCCTTTCCGGCGGCGCGCATCGCCGCGGCCGCATCCGACAACAAGGCGCGGGTGTCCCAGCCGAAGGTTTCGGACTGCGCGACGATCTCGACGATTTTGTCCCAGCCGCCGAGCTGGTGGACCCACGAGAACTGGCGCTCGGTGAGGATCTCGCCGAGCAGGTTCTCGGTCAGATTCTCGTAGAGCGCGCCGGCCGCGAGGTTGTGGGTGCTGCGCAGTCGGTCCCACGACGCGGCTTGGCGCTGCTCGTCCTCGATCATCTGGTGCACGGTTCGCTGCGAACCGTCGCGGGCGACGATCTTGTTGAGAAGGTCGATCGCGGCCGGATGCTCGTCTGGCCGATGCTCGAAGTCCCAGTCGGGTAGCTCATCGTTGGCGGCGTAGACGATGTTCGTGTTCTTGCCGCGAGTCATCGCGACGTACAGCGACTGGCGGTCCATGTTCGCGGCCGCGAGAACGTGACAGCTACCGACGGTCATGCCCTGCGAACGGTGCACCGTCGTTGCGTAGCCGAGTTGGACGTTGTCGGTGATGTAGTCGGCTGCGACCGTCACCTCGCCGTCGGAGACGTTGTTCCGCAGGCGCAGTGAACCGTCCTCACCGATCTCGGAGACGGTCCACAGGTCACCGTTCTTCACGCGCCCGGCACGTTGTCCGTCGGCGTCCTTCACGACGTACTTGCTGTTGTTCTTGCGGGTGACGACGACGTCGCCGACAGCGGCTTCGAGTCCGTCCGCAAGAACGACTCCGGGTCCGGTGACGGTGCCGTTGGCGCGGTAGTACGCGGCGGCCTTGATGTTGAGTTCGCGGACCAGGTCGTTCGTCGGGGCGACCATGAGGGCAACCTTGTCGGCCTCGACATCGGCGACGTACGCGTCAAAAACCATGTCGGGCAGCTCGTGCCGCATTCCGTCACGGATGCGGTCACGGCGCTCGTACCAGTCGAGCGCGTTGTCGGCTCCGGAACGCAGAAGCAGGCTGGCCTCGGCTTCGCCCTCGGTCTTGAACCGGTGAACCTGTTCGAGGAACGGGGCGTCGGTTCGTTCGGCCAGATCACGCAGAACACCGCCAGCTTCGACGGAGGCGAGCTGCTGGGGATCACCGAGCAGGCGGACGACTGCGCCGGCCTCCATCGCGATGCGGGTGAGGTCCGCGAGGTCGCGAGCAGAGGCCATACCGGCCTCGTCGACGAGCAGAAGATCGCCACTGTCGATGCCGGTCGGGATGCCGACGCGGGCGCGGGTGAGCACATCCGCGATCGTGCGTCCCTCGACGGAAATCTCCTCCCCGAGCACCTCTGCAGCACGGGCCGACGGCCCGAGGGCGACCACCTTTCCGTTGGTGTCTTCCCATGCGCGGGCGATCACTGTCGCCGCGGTGGTCTTGCCGGCGCCCGCCGCACCGACAGCAACGGCGACCTTCTTCCTCGCAGTGAGGAAGTGCTCGACCATCGCGATCTGGTCGGATCCGAGGGTGTGTCCGGCCTTCTTCTCCGCTCGTCGGATCTGTCGGCGGATGACGCGTTCGGCGACGGTGTGCTCGTCGTCGATCTCCGCGTTGTCACGCATGAACTCTTCGGCGTCGAGCACCGCCTGCGCGGTGTATCGCATCTCTGCCCGATCGACGTCGACCATTCGTCGCAGCCCACGCTCGACGCGTTCGCTGACACTCTCCGGCGCGTCGTAGACCTCGGTGAAGGTAGGAAGGCAGTAGTCGCGGACGGCGAGATCGACCGCGTCCGAGACGTACTCGTTGACGTCCATCTCGCCCGCGAAACTGAACTCTCGCAGCCGACGCTGAATCTCGGCCTGCAGAGAGAAGACGGTCCACGAACCGACCTTGCGCGAAAGATCGTCGGTCACTTCCTGCACGAGAGCAGGCAGCTGCGGGGCGTAGAACGCAGGCCGCCGATCGCGACCGGACTGCACCTCGTTGACCAGCGTGCTGGGGTCGGAGCCCGCGAGAATCGCGGACGCGCGCTCGCGCCACTCGGCGCGCAACTCCGCCAACGATCGTGGCGGGTTCTTCGCGTTCCTGGTGTCCAGCGTCGCCTGCTGCGCCTGCGCGTACTGCACCTTCTTCGGCGGGTTCTTGCCGTACTTGTCCTTGTACTCGCGTGCGAGTTCGGCCTGTCGATCCTCGATCTGGGCGCGCCGCGAGAACTCCTCGAGCAGCCCTACGGGGATGCCCTCGACCTCGTACACCGGCTGCTTGCCGACGGCGGTATCGGGGCGCGGGGCGAAGGTGACGCCGAGCTTGCGCGCGACCAGATCGGCGACGCGCGTGTTGTAGCGCTCCGACGCAGCAACGTTCGCCTTGTAGAGCACCTGGCCGTCGATCGTCGTCCACTTTCCCTCTGCCAGTACCCGGTTCAGGATCGCGGAATGGGTGTGCAGGTTCGGATCACCGACACGGTTGTCGAAGTGGTCGAACCGTGCGATCAGCAGCCCCTCGGCCTTGACCTTGCGGGCGCCGCCGGCCCCGCGACGGGTGTAGATCACCTCGTCCTCGATCCAGGCGAGGGCCTCGTCGACGGCCTGCTTATGTGCCTCTTCGACAGCCTCTTTCACCTGGGCGTCGCCGAGACCCCACAGCAGAGAGATCGACTTCACCGGCGTGAACACCAGGTCGTACCCGGCCACCGGTTGGCGCATCTTCGCGTACTGCTCGGTGATGAACTTGGTGACATCCTCGTCGCTCATCAGGTCGACCTTGTCGCCCTTGGCGCGCCGCAAATGCTTGCGTGCGGTGGTCTGCTGGATCGCAGCCCGCGCAGCGGAATCCGGGTACTCGCCGTAAGTGGCCTTGTACGCCGAGCACCGCTCCTCGACGTCGTTCACGAACTCCTGGCTGTTCTCGTACCAGGAGAACGCCCGTCCGAGAGCAGTGCTCTCAGACCAGTCGAGGCGCTCGTCCAGCGTCGACCCCTTGCCGGGCCGGGTAGCGAAGGCGTTCGGGGTGCGAGCCGCGCCGAACACCGAACGCATTGCGTCCTCGGTGACTTCGGTACCGACCTCCACGCCGGCCTTCTCGGCGAGCTTTCCGCACCAGATCCCCGGCGGGGTGCCCTTCGCGACGTAGTAGTCGACCGCGTCAGCCTTGCGATACTCGGTCGCGTCGCCGGCCGCAACATGCTTCGTGAGATAGACGTAGCCGTCCCCAGCACTGAGCTTGTGGACGGTCATCACGGGGCCGATTATGCCAGGTCGCAACTTTAGTGCATGAGGTGTGTGTTGTTTTCTGGTCTGGCCGCAGGTCAGACCAGGGTCTGACAGAACCTCGACGGTTCTGTCAGAGCAGCGCGCCTGCGTGTGTTAGGCATCTGACGGGAGGTTTTGTCGAGAAGGTGACCAAAGCTGTGACATGCCAAGGCGACACGGCTCCCAAGTGCGGAACCCCCCGCGAGCGGCGCGAGCCGATACACTGCGGCCTATGGCCACGTCTTCGAATGCGGCGGCACGCCGCTCCCTCCGACCGCACTCTGCCCCGAACGTTCGCGAGAACCTGCGCCGCGAGCGGGAGCGTCTGCTGGCGCGTCAGTCCGAGCTCGAGAAGCTGGCTGGCCCGATCAATGAGGTTGCCGCGCAACTCGCGAAGCTGGATGCCGTTGTCGAGTCACGCTCGACCGCTGCCGAGCGGAAGATCGAGCAGTTGGTGAAGGCGCGGGACAAGAAGATTGAGAAGCTGCGTCAGGAGTACGAGGCGAAGATCGAGGCCGCGAAGAAGGAAGCGGAATCGACAGACAGCAGCCTCACTGCGGAGGAGCAGGCGCAAGAAGACGCGTTGCTGCTCGACTACGCCCGTGCGATCGCGGTGTTCGCCAAGGACGCATCAGTGGCCGAGTTGGCGTCGGTCCTCGGCGTGAGCGTGCGGGAGGCGAAGAAGACTGTCGAGCAGGCGAAGCAGGACCTCGCTGCAGCCGGCCTCGTTGAGGTTCCGTCATCGACCGCGGCGGCAGCGAGTGAGTCCGGTGGTGCTGCGTCTGAGCCAGTGACCGTCGCGTCGTGACGGATCTGTGAGCGGTGGTCGACGACGAGCCGCTCTTCGGCTTCGACTTCGATGCGCCGGCGTCGGCGTCGACGCGTCCGTCGCGCGTCCGGGTGGTCGACAACACCCTTCAACCCTCGGCTGAGAACGTCGCGTCGTTCTGGTCGAAGGTCGTGAAGTCGCCGACGTGTTGGTACTGGGTCGGAGCGATCAGTGCGCCCGATGGGTACGGACGGTTCAACTTCCAACGAGACAATCGTCAGCGCACGATGCTGGCGCATCGCTTCTCGGTCGAACTGGTGCACGGGCCGCTCGGTGATGGTGTCGTGTGCGAGCACAAGTGCAACGAGCCGCTGTGCGTGCGGGTGGGACACGCGCACTTGGTGAAGTCGACGCACAGCGAGAACGTGAGATACGCAATCGCGCTCGGCCGACTGTCAGGCCACACCTTTCTCGACGGCCAGGGGCGCTCGCGCTATCAGCGGTCGCTCGATATCCGCGATGCGCTCCGAGACGGCTATGACGAAGTTGCACTACTCCGGGCGAAGACTGATCCCGGTCCAGACCAAGGCATCCTGTTCTGAGGGAGGAAGGGACGACATGAGTGAGCGGTCGGCCGCGGAGGCGGCCTTGTATCAGTTGACGAAGGACGCGGTTCGTGTGTCGGATGACGACCTCGGTCGCGTCGTTGCCGGCGAGCCGCTGGACGACTCTGGTCCTCGCGTCGACGTCTCGTTTCCCGCCGACGGCGCGGAAGACCTGCTGTAGCGAGCCGCCCGTTGGGTGAGCTGCGTGCCCAGCCGCGAAGTTGTGTTCGGGCTCGATGCCCGAACACAACTGATTGCGGTGACGCACCGACCGAACGGCGTAGGCCCCGGAGGTGCAACCACCTCCGGGGCCTACTGTCACTCGCGGCTAGCTCGCGGTGAGCGACACTCTGCGCTTGCGACCGGCCTCGATCCCTGCGTCTCCCAGGGTCCGCATCTGGGCCGGGGTCATGCCGCTGCTGAGCGCTCGGTTGAGCAGATCGAGCAGGCGCGGCGGAACGTCTCCGGCCGCCGCAGCGGCGTTCTCGGCTGCGGCGAATGCGATGCCCGCGTCGGGTCCGCGTCCCGCCACGTAAGCGAAGTATCCGGCGACGGTGAGCGCCTCGGCGCGCTCGATGCCTGTCAGGTGGCGAGCGATCGCCGCGACCGCGTCGTGCGCCTCGATGGGGGCGTTGATAGCGAGCCCCAGAACGATGTCGCGCGCCTCGACGTCGTCCGCCATCATCACTCCCACTCGGGCCGCCAGCTCGGCGCTCGGTGTCTGCCGATCCGTCACCAGCGCGGCCAGCTCGGTGATGGTGGTGCGGGCGAAGGAGTCACGTCCCTGGATGCGAGCGATCGCACGTGCGCGGTTGATTTCTGCGGTCGGATCAACCTCGGTGGGCGCGTAGATGTCCTCGATCGCCTCGCGGCTCGCGACGAAGCTCCGGCCCTCGATGAGGCGATTGAGGTTCGCTGCCGTCGTGCTCGGGTTGTCGACTACACCGCTCTCGCCGGTCTCGATGTCCGTCCACTCGGCGCCCTGCTCGGTTGCGGCCGTGTGGAGCGCTCGGCGCGTCTCGACTCCGGCGGTTGCCAGGGTCGCACGGATCGCCTCGAGGGTCGCCAGCGACTGATCGGTGTGCTGCGCGTCGGCGACCGAAACCAGGATCATGGAGTCGACCGCCTGCTTCTCCGCGACAGGGAGCAGCTGCGTGGCGAGGTGGTCCATGCCCGCGTCGACTCGGATGGCGCAGACAACCTTCGCGCCGTCGAGCAGGATCGCGACGACGGACCGCTGCGGGATGAAGCCGAGCAGCGCGGGGACTGCGGTGACGATCTCGGTTGCAGTGCTGATGCGAATCGGGTTGGTGGTCATGGCGCCCCCTCCGGTCTGGGACGGACCTCGGCGGCCCGCCCGTTCTTTTGCCCTTCTGGCATGGAGTATTTGGACCGGTATGAGGGGGCCGGAGTGCAACCTCTGGGGCCGGAAAATCTTGGAGGAGCGCAGCGGGGGAGAGATTTTTCGGAGCCGTCAGGCCGCGTAGCGCCAAGGGGTTGCGCGGAGGTCACCGCCGGTCAAAATCGGAAGGCCAGAAGGGAAAAAGGAAGAAGTCTTTTCCAGGGGCGGAGCGCAGCGGAGCTCGTTTCGGGGTGCGCCGCAGGCGTACAACTGTGCAACGCACCCCGATGAGTCCTTACCGCTCGTACCCGCTATCGGCAGTGTGGCCGTGCGCTAGTTCGACGTCCGCCGGAGCCGGATGCCCGGCGACATGCGGTGCCTCGTTGTACCCGGCGAGCATCGCCCCGGTCGACCGCGGATGCCCTGCTGCTGCGGCACTCAGAGCGCTCACGTCGTAGCCTCGTTCGATGATCGGGCCGACGGGCAGATCGTCTCCTGCATCGGCCTCGGGTGTCGGCCGTATTCCTTCGTCGAGCGCTTCCCGTAGGAGCGTCGTTTCGCCGGTCTGCTGGAACTGGAACCGGCCCCAGATGAACTTCGTGCGTAGGTCACCGGCGACGGCGTTGTCAGCGCCCGGTGCGCTGACGGCGTCGCGGAATCGCTCGGTGTCGAGTTCGTAGCCGGCCTCGGCCGCGAGCTGCCGGAAGAACGCGAACTGCGTTCGGGTGTTTCCCTCCCGGAACGGGTGGACGTAGTTCACCCGCGCCCACACCGTCGTCAGCTCGTCAACGAACTGGTCTCGGTCCAGGCCCCGCAGATTGTCTTTCGCGGCGATGCGGTCGAGTTCTCGCCCGGCGATTGGAACGATCTCCTTCGCGGCGAAATAGGAGTGAGGGACCTCGGGCGGGTTCGGCTCACCGGCAAGGTGGGCCTTGACGTTCGGGCCCAGCTTCGTCATCGGCCAGTCCCGCGGCGCTGTACGGATCTCGCCGGCCCAGGGGTAGACGTCCTGGAACAGGTGATGGTGGATCCGCTGCATGTGAGCGAGGTCGTAGTTCCCCGGGATGGGGTCTCGTTCGAGCTCGTGCAGCCGCTTGATCGAGGACGCAACCTCGAGGCGGTCGACGATGGTCTGGTCGGGCAGACCATGCTCGAAACCCAGATCGACCGCGATGAGGTTGCGCATGACGGCGTCGTCGAGATTCGGCCACCCAGTCTGCGGGTCGTACGAGACGGTCTCGGGGATGAAGTAGTCGACCCACTCTTGCGAGAAGCCCCGGGGCTTGCTCACTTGTCGATGCCCGCCTCGCGCAGGACGGTGGCCGTCATCTCCTCGAAGGTGATGGTGCCCTGCAGCAGTTGCACGGTGAGTTCCTCGTCGCGCGGGTCGACGGTTGCTCCGCCCATCTCCACGATCGGGGCCAGGCGCTCGTACGCCTCTTGTGCTTCGGCTTCGCTGATTCTCTCGGTGCTCATAGTTCCCCCTCAGTGCGTGCGGGGTGGAGCGAGACCGAATGTGCCTCGCTCCACCCGTTGATCCGATCTTATGGCGCGTCAGACCGCGCGGCCGTCGTCCTCGCCGAGGTCGAGTTCTCTCTCGGTTGGCCGGCTCTCCTCGGCCGCCGCCCCGACGTCGTTCGGCGGCTCGGCGGCACTCAGGTCGCGCAGCGGCCGCAGGTTCGTGCCGGCGCCGAGTCCGCGGGCGATGCTGCCGTCGATCGACGTCTCGGTGATCGGCTCTGTCGGTTCGACTACGGCACTGTCCGCCGCTGCCACGGGCTCGGTCGGTTCCACGACGGCGTCCTCGCCCTCAAGGCGCTGGCGCCGTTCGATGCTTGCTTCGCGCAGTGCCGATTCCGGGATGTCGTTCGCCTGTGCGAACTCGCCGGCAGCTCGGGCGGCCCGGCCGAACGCCTCGCCGCGGGTGTTGGCGGTGTCGGTGTCCACCGAGCCTTGGCCGTCCCACGCTTCCCAGTTCCACTGTCGGTCGTTCCAGCTGATTCGTGCGCCGGGCATCTTAGACTCGGCGTCGAAACCGTACTGCCACACAGCCTCGGTGGCGTCGGTCGCGACCCAGGGCTGCGACTTCCGATTGGCCTCGCGTGCCTCGGCCTGATCGGCCCACGTCTGGCGCGCGGCCGCCATCTTCGCCGGCACGGATGCGATCAGTTCCTCCCTGCTCATTCCGTTCTGTTCGGCCCAAGCCTCGGTCGGGTTGAGGTCGAGAGTCCACCGCTCGTACTGCCCGTCCGCGGCCCGCCGCTCGCGCTCTGTCTCTGCCCGACGCAGCGCCTCGGGGGAGTTCTCGCGCGCGTTGACTTCCAGGCGGAGCTCGTCGGCTTCGAGCCGGGCATTGTCGAGTTCAGCGGTCTGGGTGAACTCGAGCTCCGGTTCTGCCTGCGCTGCAGCGAGCTTCTCGCGGTCCCGTTCGAGCTGTGCTTCCATCGCTGGAATGCGCTCGGTGGCGGCCGCGGCGAGGCGCCGAATGGTGCCCAGCATTCCCTGTGCGGTGCTGGCACGTTCGAGGACGTTGTTCATCTGATCGCGGTCGTACCACTTCTCCATGCCACCGACCGAGATGTAGAACTCGCCGAGGACCTGGACGTAGGCGAGCTTGACGGGGACGCCGTTGAGCACGACGAACGGCACCTCGTCCTTGGATTTGGTGACCTCGCCGGTGGTGTTGATGAGGGCGTGACGGAGTGCGTCACCGAGATCGGCGGTGTCGCCGTCGGCGACCGGTCCGGTCGGGAAGTTCCACATCTTCGCTGCACGGTCCTCGATCTGCGCCCACTCGTTGAGCTTGTCGGTGGTCCCGCGCAGCTCGGGGATCTGCTTCTCGGTGGCGGTGATGTTCGCCTGCAGGCCCCGGATCGCCGCGTTGCGTGCGGCGTTCGCGTTGAGGACGGCGTCGCGGCGGGCTTCGAGGTTCGCCACCCTCTGATCGGCCTCGACCTGTTGGACGAACACCGGGTCACCGGTGGCGGCGGCCTTGGACTGCGCCCACGACGCCGCCAGGTCTCCGCCGATGTCTTCCATCGACGGCGGCAGGTCGGCCTTGCGGATCATGCCCACGAAACTCGCCTTGCGAGCGACGTACTGGTACATCATCGCGTCGTAGGAACGGCGGGCAACCATGTTCACGACGCTGACCGACTCGTTGACGTTGCCCTGCCGGATGATGCGGCCGATCCGCTGCTCCATGTCCGCGGCCGTCCACGCGGGGTCGAGGTTGACCATCTGCTTGAGGGCGCGCTGGACGTTGAGTCCGGTGCCGCCCTTCTTCGTCGACGTGATGAGCACGCGGATGCGGCCGTCGGCGCACGCCTCGACCAGTTTCGCCTTCGCCTTCGGGTTGTCGTAGTCATGCATGAAGGCGATCTCTTCGGGCTTCATGCCACGCTCGACGAGCGCGTCACGCAGCTCGGTGTAGACGTTGCGGGCGCGTGGGCCACTGCCGGCCTTCGGTGTTCCGCGGTCACAGAACACCAACTGGAAGACACCCGTCATCTCGGGACCGTACTTGTCGGCGGGGATCTGCAGGTCTGCGTTGTCGGCATGGCACTGCCAGATCAGATCGGCGGCGTGCTCGACCCGGCTGTTCTCCGGGGCGGGCGCCGGCAAGTTCGCCAGGCGTGGGTGCATGGTGAGGTTGCGGCCGTCGGTGCTGACCTTGAGGCTGTTGTCGAGGTCCATCGGGTCGCCGTTGATGTTCGACAACCGCACGTCGAGGTCCGCGACAGCGTCGATCGCGTCCTGTCCCATGTCGAACTCGACGATCGTCGGTGCGCCGCCTTCCATCTCGGGCAGTCGCACCGGGATCTGGTCGGAGGTGACGACGTCGCGGAACTGGTCGTACATTGCGACCAGCTGTGGGACGTTGGCGTACTCCGCCATGCGGGTCTTCATCTGCAGGCGAGTGGCGGTGGCGTTCATTTCCGCGACGGTGACCGGCTTGGCGAAGGTGCCCGCCCAGTTGTCGATGCGGCCGAGACCGGCCTCGGTGAGCAGGTCTGGGCGCAGGTACTTCATCATCACCCAGATTTCCGACAGCGAGTTCGTGATCGGGGTGCCGGTGGCGAACGCGATGGCCTTGGCCGGCGCGTTCGGCAGTCCACGTTCGGCGTTGCGTCGGTGAGCCTGCTCGCGTAGGTATTTGGCCTTCATTTCGAGGTCGGTTGCGCGTTGGCTGCCGTCGGCGACGGACAGGTCCGTGCTGTTCGACGGGCGTGTGAGGTTCTTGTAGTCGTGTGCCTCGTCGACGAACAGGAAGTCCGCGCCGGACTGTTCGAACGTGAGTCCTTCGTCGGTCGACTTGGCGGCGACGAGGTTCTCGATCTTGCTGGTGGCGCCCTTGAACGCGTTCTCGATCTGCTTGACCGAGAACTCCGCGCCCCGCTCGTTCGCGGCGTCGAGTGCGATGCGCAGCTCGGTGATCTCACCTTCGAGGTACTCGATCTGTGCCTCCCGGCGCATACCGATGAGGCCGAACACGGACTGCGGCACGATGACCAGGTCCCAGTCGCCGACGGCGGTCTGACCGACGAACCGCTGGCGGTCGTCGCGGCCGTCGAGCTCCGACGCGACGAGGATCTTCGCGTTCGGGTAGGCGTCACGGGCCTCGGCCGACCATTGCGCGAGCAGGTGGTTCGGAACGACGATCCAGGGCTGGTTGATCTGTCCGAGCCTCTTGGCCTCCATGCACGAGGTCGTGATGGTCACGGTCTTGCCGGCGCCGACGACGTGGTCGAGCAGGATCGTCTCGTCGTGGAGGAACCGCTGCACCGCGGCCGCCTGGTAGTCGTACGGCTTGTACTTCGGATTCAGCCCGGGGAAGCTCTTGTGCTCCCCGCTGTGTGCGGGTTTGACGAAGCTGTTGTGCTTCTCGTTGAACGCCTTCGCCAGCCGCAGGTATCGGTCGCCGTCGGACCACAGCCACTTCTCGAACCGCTCCTGCAGCGCGTTCGCTGCCGACTGAGCGGTCTCGGTCATCTTGACGTGGAACCGCGGCTTCGGGGAGAACTCGAGCTCCTCCTTGGTCTTGTTGACCTGGACCGGCTTGTTGTTGGCGATCAGCTCCATCATCTGCACGCCGGTCAGTCGGGAGTTGCCGTACTTGTCGGCGTATCCGGTGTGGACCTGGTGGCGGCTGGACTGTTCGGTGGCGATCTTCCAGTTGCCGGTCACCTCGTCGTGCTCGACGGTCAGGCGGCGGGGGTTGAGCCCGAACTCTTCGATGAGGAACTGTCGGTAGTCCTCGACCGGGATCCACGTTGCGCCTGGGCGGACGCCGATGTCGGTGGGGTCCACCTCCGGTGGGATGACTCCCTCGAGGGCGGTGACCAGTCCGGCGTAGCGTCGCGGGTCGTCGGTGGCGCGGATCCGGGCGATCGCCAACTTGCTGCGCACCTGGCCGGAGAGTGCGACGGTCGCCAGCTCCCACTGGTCGGAGGCCTGCAGGGACGGGTAGATCCGCCCGTCCGCCCGGTCGAGGACCTCGTCGACGGACAGGTCGAGCAGCTCGGCCATGCGTGCCGGCGAGATGTGTCCGAGCTCGTCGAACGAGATGGCCAGGGCCTCGTCGATGTCGGCAGCCGACTGCGCCCTCTCCTTGAACGGAGTGGTGTCCTCGGTGAAGATCGCGGACTTGGTGGCCACGGCGTCGGTGCCGTCGAACCGGGACTGGAAGTCCTCGATCGCTAGGACCATGCCCAGACGGGGATCCCGGGCGATCGCGCCCTGCAGGTGATGCTGGTTCTTCTGCGGCTTCGGTTCCTCGGCCGCCTTCTCCTGCATCTCTTCGAGGACATCGTCGGGGATGGACCCGGTGTAGGGGCCGGCGTCTTCTGGGTCGATTCCGTCGGCGATCGCCTCGGCGCGCCCGACCTTCTCCCGCCATTTCGTGATCGCCTTGTCGAGCCGATCGGCGATCTTCTCCTCGGTCAGAGGCTTGGGGGCGGTCAGCTTGAATCGGTTGAGCGGGCCCCATCGGCGGGTGTAGTCGTCGTAGAGGCCGTTGAGGCGGCCGCGGATGACGTCCCGGTCGGCGACAGTGCTGGCAGCGTCCCGGCTGGCCTCGGACAGCTCCATGACGGTCTCGCCGAGAGCGATGAGCTTCTTCCACTGCTCGGCCAGATCCTTGCCGCGGCAGTTGACCTCGCTCCATCCTCGACCGACGGTGAACTGCTCGAACCGGCTGTCGACCTCGTTGAACCGCATCGTGCCCGGCAGGACCTCGGACGAGTCGAGGTCGGCCCCGGTGCGCAGCCCCGGCGCGGTGTGCACCTCGACGTCCGCTGGATTCGGTGCTGCGGCGGTGAATCCGAGTCCCTGCTCGACGGCCTGGTCGATGATCGGGTCGAGCTGTCCGCGGAGCTGCTCGGCGAGCGGCGTCGCGGTGTCCGGCTGCACGATCAGGGTTTGGTTGCCGTGCTGGCCGTTGCCGACCGCGAGTCTGCCGAGGACCCGCTGCGGGTGCTTCTGGAAGTACGGGTTGATCCAGTAGGTCTCGGCTTCACCGGTCTTCGCGTCCGTGACCGCGATCTGGCGGGCGGGCAGCGCCCATTCGACCGTGTCCTGGGTCGGCTGGGCGTCGTCCTCGCGGCGGCGGAACACCAGGACGTCGGTGACGACGGGGGTGCCGGCCTGCCGATCGAATGCCCCGGTCGGTAGGCGCACGGCGCCGACGAGGTCACCCTTGGCGGCGATCTGGGCGCGTTGGTCGCCTCGTTTGGCGTCGGAGGTGAACTTGCTGGTCACGACCGCGACGTAGCCGCCGGGTGCGGTGAGCGCCAACGACTTCGCGATGAACGCGTTGTGGATCGTCAGCCCGGCCGCGTTGTGGATCGGGTCGACCGGTGCCCATCGTCCGAACGGCACGTTGCCGATGGCGCCGGTGAAGGTGTTGTCGGTGGCGAACGCGCGCTCGAAGCCGTGGTTGCGGATCTGCTGGGACGGATAGAGGTAGTGCGCGATCTTGGCGCTGATCGGCTCGATCTCGACGCCGACCATGTTCACCCCGGCGGGCGCGGTGCCGATGAAGTGGCCGGCCCCGCAGCCGGGCTCGACGAGGAGCGCACCGTCGGGTAGGCCTGCTCGCTGCACCGCCCGCCACAGCTCCCCGACGATCGCCGGATCGGTGTAGTGCGCGTTGAGGGTGGTCTCGCGGGCCTGCGAGAACCCCTTCTCGCCGAGTAGATCGAGGAGCGCGGCGCGCTCATCGGCCCACTCGGAGAGGAACTTCGATCGGTTGTCGAAGACCTCGGGGACCGCACCCCAGCCCGACCATTGGGCGAGTACGGCCTGTTCCTCGGCCGTGGCGGGGCGCTGTTGCTCGTCGAGTTCGAGCACCAGGCGTGCGGCCGCGATGTTCGCGCGCACGCGGGCCTTCGCGCCCGACGGGACGTGGACGTCGGTGCCGAGGGCGAAGTCGGTGGCCGGCACCGACTGCGGGCCTGCACGAGGTTCCTGCTGCTCGACTGCTGGTTCGGCAGTTTCGGCTGCTGATGCGGCCTCCGGCTGCGTCGGGGCCTCGGGCTCGGCTTCGGGGGCGTTCTCGGAGGCGTAGCGGGCTGCGGTGGCGGGGGAGACCCACGCGTAGCCGCCGGATTCCTTGCGGACCTTGACCAGGTCGCCGGTGCGCCACAGGGGGCTGCTGATCGGCTCGCCGAACTCGGTGTCGGGGACGATCAGCTCGCCGGATGCGGCGGTGAACTCCTCGACGACGTCGGCGGCGGTCGCCGTGTCGACCTCGGCCGGCGGTCCGGCGGCGGGGCCGATGTGGTCGACGACGAGATGGTCTGCCAGGACCCACTCTTGGCCCTGGCCACCGGTGGCGATGATGGGTTCCTGGTCGGTGTCGACCTCGTCGAAGGTGATCGCGCCCGTGTCGTCGACGACGGGCGCTACGACTCGCGGCGGGGACGGGTCGGCCTCCTCGACCTCGACGTCGACGATTCGCTCGTCGCGGGCAGGAGCATTGCTGCTGCCGGTCTCGACCGTGGGCTCGGTGCGCTGCGGGCTGCGCGCCAGCTGAGCTCGTGCTTCGGCGATCGCGTCGCGGATGGTGTCGACGCCGGCGTACACCTGGTCGTCGATCGTGATGACCTGGCTGGTGAAGCCCTGCGCCCAGCGGCGGTTGACGACGACGTGGGTTCCGTTCGGGTCGCCGACGTAGATCGACCCGGCCGGTCCGGCGCTGATGTCGCCGGTGTCGACGCCGTAGGAATCTGTTCCCGCGGTGCGTAGGTCGCGCATGACCTGGTTGTCGACGTCGGTCCGCAGGGTCCAGTCCAGGTCGATGCCGGTGGCCTCGAGTAGCGCGACCTCCTCGGGCAGGGTGCGGCGCAGGTCCTCGATGATCGACTCACGCGCGGCGGTGACCAGGTCGGACGAGGCTGCGGCGTTGCCTCGGTCGTCGTACTTCCACAGCAGATCACTGCGGGCGGCCGCGTGATAGAACTCGTGGCCACGCTCGTAGAGGACCGCCGTGTTCAGCACCGTCTCCCGGGCCTGCGCATACGGACGGTAGACGCGTTCGATCCACTCCGGGATGGGCAGGCTGCGGGCGTCGAGTATCGCTCCGACGGCGACGCGGGGATCGCGGCCGCAGGTGGTCGATGTTCCGCCGCCGTTGAGGGTGAAGTCCCAGCCGCGGACGGGGGACGGTCGCAGCGTCGAGTTCTCGAAGCTACGCAGCGTGAGTTCGCTACCGTTCGCGTTCTTGAACAGGTGCGCTGTGCGCGCGGCCTCGGCATCCTCGCCGGCGTACAGGTTCGGGATGATGTCACCGCGCAGTTCGGCCGCGAGGCGCGATTCCGGGATGGCCGCCGTCGCCTCGACCAGATCGGGACCTTCCTCGGCGAGGACGGCGAACGCCGTCTCGATGCCTGTCTCGATGAGGTAGGTGCGCGTGGCCATCGGATACCCGGCCCACGATCCGATCAGCGGATCGCGACGCAGCTGCATCTGCATCCACGACGTCCACTCCTGCCGGGTGGTCTCGTCCCAGGTCAGCTCGTGGCCATGCGCCCGCATCCACTCGCTGTGCGACGCCTCGTAGAACTCGGTCGGCAGGTCATACTCACGCAGGATCAGCTGCGCGGCGGCCTGCCGCAACGGCGATCCGCCCCTGGCCAACTCGGTGACCACGTTCCGGGTCGCGGTCGTGTGTGGCTGGAAGGACGGCAGGTAGTCCGTCCCGCGGCCGCCGACCTCGGCGATCACTCGCGGGTCATGCGCTGCCTCTGCGAGCAACGCCGCGCGATCATCCGCCGTCGCTTCGCGCTGCCCCTGCCGGGCGCCGGCGAACCATTGGTTCGTCAGTTCTTCACGGGCACGGCGGCTACGCAGCTTCCCGAGCGCGGCCGCCAGGCCCGGATCGGTCTCCGGTGCCGGTAGATCCATCGGCATGGCCGCGTCGAACGCGGCACGGCCACGTGCCCACCAGTCATCGAGCTCCGGGCCGGCACCGAAATCGAGGGCGTCCTGGATTGCTTCGACCTGCTCGGCGCGCTCCTCGGACGACGCACCCTCCGCCGCGACGTCAGCGAGAACCCCCTGGGCTGTGTCCAGATAGCCCTCGTCTACGGCACGATCCTCGCTCGCGCGGGCCTCGACGATCGCGTCGGTGACGGCCGCCGTCGTCGGATGCTGGACCGGTTCGTCGCGGTGCGCCTCCCAGTACGCCTCCGCTGCGCGGTGGCCGAACTCGCTCCACCGCTTGGGATCCGCGAGGATCGTGCGGCACACGACGAACATCTCGTCGGTCAACGTGTCGCGTTCGCTCATCAAGTCGGCCAGCGCGACCTGCGCCTTCACCTTGAAATGGCCGGTCGCCCAGTCGAGGAACTGATTGGCTGTATTGGCCTGCGCCCCCACCGCGGCGTCTGCGTCGGGGTCCTGCGCCGCCAGCCGCTCCATCAACCGTCGCTCAACCACCGCGAGCGGGTCCACGACCGGCCGCGGCGTGCGAACGGGCGGCTCCGCCCCCGGGGTTTCGATCTCGGGCTGGGGCCGGGGCTGGGTCACTTCCGGGAGCGGCTCGGCGGCCTCGATGAACATCGGGCCCGCCGGGCGGTCCCGGAACTGGACCTGAGTGATGGTCCCGGACAGGATGCCCGAGATTGCATCGTGGGCTTGGCCCTTGGTGATGTTCGGGTCGACATCGAACGGCGTGTCGACCTCACGGGATAACTCTTCGAGCTTTCGGATCTGAGCATCCGTCGCCGGATGGTCACGCCACGTCTCGCGGGCCGCTCCGACCTCACGGACGGTCCGCTTCGGCACCGCTTCGGGTTCGATGCCGAGGTCTTGCACTTCGTTGCGCAGCAGCCCTTCTCGCGCAGAGAGCTGTCGCCACTGAGCTCGAAGCTGCGTGATCTCGTTGGTGATGGCCGCGGCGCGCCGGCTGTTCACCTCGACGCCGGCAGCCAGACCTCGGTCCTGCGCCTTCGCCAAGGCGACGTTCACGGAGGCGAGCTTCTTGGCCAGGAACTCGCCCTGCAGCTCGATCCCGACGAGTTCGTCACGGACCTGCGACCATTCGGCCTGGGCTAGAACGGCAGTTCTGGGTCGATCTCCGGGGTTCGCCGGATCTCGTCGTCGATCATCCGCGCCAGTTCGTCGGCGATCGGGTCGCGTCCGGTCATCGGCACCGGCTGATTGTCCTCGATCCGCTGTGCGACCAGCGCTCGGGCCAGACTGCGGAAGCGGGGTCCCTTCGCCAGCCACACCCGCTCGACGACCCGCTCTGCTGCCGGCATCGGCCGCACGTTCAGGCTCCGCCACCGGTCCGGATCCTGCGCCTTCCGGGCTGTGTCCTGCTGCGTCTCGATCTCGCGTTCGATCTGCGCGTCGAACTCCGCTCTCTCCGCCCGCATTTCGGTCGTCACCTGCGGGTACAGCTCCTGCTCGAGGACCGTCTCCCGCGCTGCCCGCCATGCCGACTCCTTCGTCTGCACCGCGTCCCAGTACGTCGAATCCGTCGTCGACGGCGTTGCCCGCTCGAAATCCTCCGCTGCCTCCTCGGTCAGCTTCTGCAGTCGAAGCGCCTCCCGATAGATCTGCTCCTGCGCCGCCTCCGGCGTCAGCGCCGGGTCGATCCCGACCCACTCGGTCAGAATCCGCCGCGTCTCCTCGGCTATGAACAGGTCGATCCCCTCGACCTGCGTCAGGAACTCCTCGTCCTGCGGTGCCATCCCGTCCTCCCGATCCCTCGAACTCAAACGCGCCTTGACCGACGTCCTCGCGTGCCACACGACCTCCTCGACTGCGCCCGCCGTCGGGCGTAGTTCCCCCACGAACGGTGGGTGGTTACGAGGTCAATATTACTACAGTAATGCCCATAAAACCACATCTGACCAGCAGTTATGCCATTCTAATGCCCGGATTTCACTACCCAACCCGGGCGGCCCGCGGCGCGGCCACACTCACTGCCACGACGACGATCAGCGGAAGAACGAGCAGGCCCGCGACGCCGGCCATCATCGCCCTGCCGGCGCTTCCGTAGCGACGATACGACCGCCGCGCGCAGATGATCGCGCTCAGCATTGCGAGCGCGTTGAAGGTAAGTAGTACCGCCACTGGATCCCCCTTCACCTGGCGGGTGTTAGGCATACCCGCCTGTTGATTGTCGAGGTGTTGTGCCTACACCAGGCCGCCGACAGCCGCCGGTGTAGGCGCAACACCTCACACGTCGAAGAGCGCGAACTGATCCTGCGCAGCTCGCGCGTCCGTGTCGCTTTCGTACTGGGCGACCATCAGTTTGACAACGTCAACCGCGCAGCCCAGTTCCTCGGCGACAACCTTCCATCCGGCGCCTTCGCTACGCATCTGCCACGCGAGCTTGTACATCTCGTCGGCCATTCCCTCCGCCCCTCGAGTTTGTCGGATCGATCAGGTACGGGCGCAGTGTAAACTGCAATATTGTAGTTTGCAATCATGGCGACTCGGGCCGACTGCGAAGAAGCAGGTAGTGGAAGGAATGAGGATGGAAACGATGACGGAGAGCATGTTCATGCGCCTGCACGGGGGCCACGGCGGGGAGCTGGATCTCGACTTCGAACTCGGCCCCGTCCACTCCCTGGACCTGGGGGAGGGCATCGCCGTACACAGACCACTGGGGGAGCTGCACCGGGAGTCTCTGGTGATGCTGGCGCGCAGCGAGTACCGGCTGCTCGACCTCGATGCGGACGTCGACGATCTCAACCAGACCGTCGCGCTTGACGACGGCGATCTGCGGTGGCGCTTCGGAGGCGGCCAGGACCTACTGTTTACGGTCGTCAACACCCCGGTCGGTGAGTACGTCCGGGCAATGAGGGAGTGCGGATCGGGATGGACTATCGCCGCCGATCGACTGGTCGTTCACCAGGACGCGGTCGGCACGGCGCGGGCGATCTGGCAGCTCGTAGCGCTGTTGACATACTGACGAGCGTCTTCGTGGGGGAGCACGCGTGAACGAAAGGGAAGTCGGGACAGTGGGGGACAACGCAGAGCAGAGCTGGCACGCCGGTGGACTGTGCAGAACGAATCCAGACCTGTTCTTTCCTGAGACCCGGGAGAGAGCGAAATCAGCGCAGGCCGTGAGGATTTGCATGACCTGCCCGGTACGCACACCGTGCCGAGACCACGCCCTACGTAAACCGGAGCGGGTCGGAATCTGGGGCGGGACCACACCCGCCGAACGCTCACGAATGCGGCGGCAAGGCTCGACAGCCGCATAAAAACCCGGCCTGCAACAGCAAGCCCGGGTCTTCAGTACGCCACACCGATGAGTGGGCCGGCTCTCCGAGAATCCGAGAGGTCGCCCCATCGGGTCCGGCCCGGAAATCTGTCTGTTTCCGGAACCTCGCATGTCGGGTAGCGGCCCACTCCTCGCCGCTGGATAGACCGTAGCGCTACGCCCCGACACCCCCGATTGCTTGGGCGGGGTAACCAGGGCTCCAAGACACCGCGGCAGCGCAAATCAGGCCATCCAGTGCAACGGCCGCCGATCAGCCAGGGGCGATGGTTAGTTACGAAAACGTGACAAAACGACTAGCCGGTTTGGTGTCGTGTGTCCTATATAGTCGCTTTCGCCACACCTCACCGGCTACCTGATGTTGCAACAACCCCCGAGAATGGAGACGAAGGATGTGGCAGTTGCAGTTGGCGGCGGTAGCGGCCGTGATTTTGCGCATTCTCTTCTTTATCGCAAGCAGGAAGTTCAGAATTGAGTGGTGGGCCGCGCTCGTTGCGGAAGTTCTTTTCCTGGGAGGAATCTGGATTTGGGCCAGTCAACTCCAGCGCGTAGACCTACTCATTGTTACTGTGGCAGCATCCGCCGCAATGAGCGCCGCAATCACGAAAATACGGGGCGCATGGACTCCGGTCGCCATCGCTTTCTTGCTCGCGCAAATCATTGTCACTTACGCACTGTTCGCGGTATCAGATGAAGCATCATCCCACCCTGGGGAATGCATCTGGCCGGGACAGTGGAATGAATCCATTCAGGAATGCGACTATCTGTAGCAGCAACTTCGAAGTCGAAAGGTTTCGACTTCTATCCAATTGAACAAGATCGGGGGTACAGGTGAGTTCTGTAAAAAATAGGCGAGGAATACGCAGCCGAAATGGGTCTGCCATTTTTTCTGCCATGCTTCTAACGGCTGGGCTGGGGATGGCAGTGCCCGCTTCTGCCTCTGCGCAGACTCCACTAACTTCGAGTCCGAGTACGAGTACGACCTCAAAATTGCCTCAGCCGCCTGCTGGTGAATCACCCAGTAGTTCCGCAGAGTCGACCGCAGATCGGACTACGTCGGCGCCGGCTCCGTCGAGTTCAAACCCAGACGGTGCGCTGGGCGGGGGCGACGTGCAGAAGCCGCCCACTACCCTCACCCCCACTCCGCCCTCGACTGGAATCGATACAGCAGATCCGATGGGGGTTCTCGTTGAGCTCCCGCACCCAGTTTCGGCCGAGTCCGCGAAGTCTTTGATCTCGCCCTCTGTGACCGCACTGGTTGTTTCGGACGAGAACCTAGTTGGCGAGTTCTTCGTGCGACCAGGCGAAAGTCCATCTTCTGCGGTCGAATCATTGAAGTCCATCTCGTCCGAGAACTTCGGGACACAGCTGCGAGTATCGGGCGTCCGAATCGACTCCGATGCCGCCGGCGAGATAGGGACGATCGAGACCGACGCCGCTGAGCTCCCGGTCGCGAACCTGAATGGCGCAGTCCAGGCGAAGAAGCCCCCGGCTGGAGTCGCCGAGGAGACGCCCCAATCGCGGGCCACCTTGACTTCCTCGCCTCCCGGGTGGGCCCCGTCACGTGTTTCGGCCCGCGCCTTCGAGTCCGCCAACAATGGCGTCACTTTCAACCAGAGCTACTACTGGGATGACCCAAATGCCCCAACCCTGATGCCCGATGAATGGGGCTTTGAACTGGAGTTTGGTCTACGTAACGAGACAATCAGTGGAAACCACCCCCTTTGCGCTGACGGGACCGACGACAATTTCTGGGCAGGTCGGGGAACAAGCTCGGGCGAGGTCCGCTTCTGGTCCGCGATAACCGCGAGCACTCCTGTCGATGGAAAGCTTGGTGCATATTTTGACGGCACTGACACTACAGACAACTGCTCAAGACTAGGGTTCGACATCGGGATTGGATATCCGAAGAACATCAAGCCGTCGGGGATGCTCATTCCAGAGCTAGTGACAACCATTGTCACTGATCGCGGAACCCAGCCCTCGTCCATATTCTGGGCGAACGCCCAGACCGTCGAAAATGATTGCCCGTTCGGACCTGCGTCGTGGTGCATGAATCTCACTCCCAACGCCTTCCCCGGACCCGGATCGAACTCTTCGCCGCTCTTCAGTGAAAGCAGAAAGAAGTACGTGCAGGGCGGCTTCGAGTACAACTACGGAGTCCCGACGTACATCGCCAATTGCACAATCACCGGGGCGTTCGGCGTTCGATACCTTGATATCGGAGGCGGAAACGGTCCACTCGGTCGATGTGACAGCCCGGAATACGTGAAGCTACCTGGGCTGGGTCAGGGGCGCGCCCAGGACTTCCTGAACGGAAAGATGTACTGGACAGCCGGGACCGGAGGTTGGGAGACCTACGGTGCGATCGGGGACAAGTATGAAAGCCTCGGTGGGCCAAGCAGCGCTCTGGGATGGCCTACATCCGGCGAACTGGGAACACCCAACGGGCTCGGCCGGTTCAACCGCTTTCAAAATGGGAACATCTACTTCGGCAACCCAGTCGGGCGCGCTCATATGGTGATCGGAGCGATCTTCGCGCGGTACGGCCAAGAAGGGTACGAGGGAGGTCGTTTCGGGTTCCCCACAAGTGACGAGTTCGTCCCTGACAACAACCAAAACCTCAGGCAGGTGAACTTCGAACACGGGTGGATCCGATTTGACTTCTCAACAGGACAGACGTACACGTCGTAACCCTGTAGCTGACCGCTTCTGCGAGGGGACATTGAGCGCGGTGCCGCAACGCGGCACCGCGCTCAATCTCATTCACCTGGGACTCAGCAAGATCGATCCGACTCATGTCGTCGTCATTGATCGGTGCTCCGTCGACTCCTCTGCGGGCCGAGGTACTGGTACAAGGTGGTGCGTCCGACACCGAGGATCTCCGCGATCTCGGTCTGAGACATGCCGCCCTCACGCATCTTTCGGGCCTGCTTGATTCGGCTGTCGGTCATCTTCCGGGGGCGGCCGCCGACCTTGCCCCGGGCGCGAGCCGCGGCGAGTCCGGCGGCGGTCCTCTCCCGGATGAGGTCCCGCTCGAAGCTCGCGAGTGCGCCGAAGATGTTGAAGATGAGTTTGCCGCCGGCGGTGGTGGTGTCGATCGACTCGGTCAACGATCGGAAGCCGACGCCCTTCTCCTCGAGGTCGGTGATCGTCTGCAGGAGGTGCGGAAGGTTCCGGCCCAACCTGTCGAGCCGCCACACGGCGAGCGTGTCGCCGGCCCGCAGATGCGAGAACAGGCTGTCGAGTTCCGGGCGGCTGGTCGTCGCACCGCTCGCGACGTCGGTCCAGATCCGCGAACAGCCCGCGGCTCTCAGTGCGTCGCTCTGCAGATCGAGAGTCTGCTCCGCGGTCGAGACCCTCGCGTAGCCCAAAAGTTCACTCACGGGGCAAGACTGTTCCATAACCCACCGACAGACGACTTTTCGACGTCGAGGTTTCCGACATGAGTTTCCGGACACATCCGGCCCAGGTGGCGCGGATCGCGGTGTTCGGATTGCCCTCTGTTCGGAAAACGTTCGTTTTCGGAACAGGGGTGCGAGGGGCCATCGACGGCTTCGACAGAGCACCCGCTCTGTGTCAGTCAGTTTCAGAAGTTGACTGCCGGCATCCTGCCGCGAAGGGGTGGGTTGGGTGGCGCCCCAGCCGACTTGTCTATTACATTCCCCAGAAAAGAGAGAACCCCCGCGGCCGAACTGCCGCGGGGGGATCTCCATGTATTAACGAGGGACCTTGTCCTCGTACCTGACACTTATGCTAACGGAGGACAGGGCACGTGCCAAGTCGGCAGACCCTCATCGCGATCACGAATCACCTTCATCCTGCTCGGCTTGGCACCTACACCTCGCGCTGCAGCAATGATCCGCTCCGTGCGCTCGAGCTCTACCGATGGAACCTCGAACTCTCGGCCGCATTCCAGCAGGTGCTCGCTGTCACTGAGGTCGCGCTGCGAAATGCCATCGATGGCCAGCTGCAGCTCTGGAACGCATCCCAGCCCCACCACACAGGTTCGGGTGCACAGCACACCCACGAATGGCTCTCAGATCCTGCCCGTCCTCTCAACTCGCTGACCAAAGGCTCACGGGTTCGAGCGCGCGATCACGCCCAAGACGCTCTGACCGCCCGCGACGCCGGCCATCCCAGACACGGCGTCGCCCCGACACACGACGACGTGCTCACACAGCTCACCTTCGGCGTTTGGACGAAACTGCTACCCACCTCAGACACGAGCGATCGGAACTTCAGGGGACGAGAAGTGCTGTGGAAGGACGCTCTTCAGCACGCCTTTCCCCACCGCAAGGGCGACCCCGATGGGTACGGTGTCGCGTCCAGAACAGCTCGACTTCACGCTCTCCGTAACCGCGTCTCTCACATGGAACCCCTGCTCGACGTGCACGTGAAGGCGCGACACAACGATGCCCTGCGCCTGCTGGGCGCGATGAGCCCTGAGGTGCGGGACTGGTGCTCGGGCATCAGTCGAGTGATCGAAGTTGACCGAAACTGCCCCATCAACCGCTAGTTCACTGCACGCCTTCCCGAGAACCGTCCCGGCAGTGGAGGTCTAGCTCGCATACGGGGATGCCGACCCTTCTGCGACCTCTAGTTGCACTCCGCCGTCAGGGCGTGAAGTCCACGGTTGTTGCGGTGTAGGGGATCTCCCGAGTCCACTCACCCAGAACAGCTGCGAACCCCTCGTCGTCGTCGGCGTCGATGCTTGCGACCACCTCCGGCTTCATCGCTCACGCCCTTCCTGCTGGCACCGCCTCGGTGACCGGCTCGGCTCGCAGGACTAGTTGTTGCCCGGGCATGGCCGGCACGAGTGTAGAGAGAACGGCGAGGGTGATCGCCGCGATCGGCAGCACCGTGGAGAACAACGTGTAGATATGCGCGTAGTCTCGCTGGGAGAGGTGGTGTCGGCATGTCTGTCGTCCGCAGGGTCTTGGATCGGCGAACCTCACACAATTCCGTTCCTGCCATCAGTCACGACGCGTCATCTGCGGCTTGCGGAAAGGATCGATGGCTGCGCCTCATTCGGCGCCAGTACGTGAAGAGGAGTGAGATATTCATCATGAAGATCGAGATTCTGTACTTTGACGGCTGCCCGAACTGGCACGACGCAGGCGAGCGGGCCCAAGACGCAGCACGCGCAGCCGGGATTCGGGAGATCGAAATCGAATACAGGCGGGTCGAATCGGCCGAAGATGCCGCAACATCAAAATTCGCTGGATCTCCAACGATCCTCATCAACGGTATGGATGCATTCGACGATGCGCCGCGAGTAGCCGAACTGGCATGCCGCGTCTACCGAACCGAAGCCGGTTTGGCTGGCCTACCCTCTACCAAGCAACTGACCGCTGCCATGCGAGCAAGAAGCTGACCGCTCGGTTAGCCCCGCCGTGGCACTTCGCTGAACCGGCGGGAGGTTTGTGCCATCACTCCACGCAGCATGTGCAGTGCCCCCCCACCGGAAAACCCGTTCAATTCAGGTCGCGATGGAGGTTGTCGAGCTGTCTAGGTTGTCGAGTCAACTTTGAAGTGGCTGCCGCGCTGCGACACCGAGCATTAGTAGGTCGGGTGGCCTACAGCAGGCTGGACCAGTATGACCAGAATCTGATGGCGATCAATCCGGCGACAGCGAGGGCCCAAATGGTAATCGGTAGCGGATGGAACATGCGGGCCAAGTCCGCCATCCGTTGGCCGTTCGGTCCTGTTCCCCATAGGGACAGGTTGCGGAGAGTGATGTACCAGAAGATCGGTATTGCCACCGCCCATACGACCATGCAGTAGGGGCAGAGCGCGCCGATCGTGTAGATGCTCTGGAAGATGAGCCAGTGGACAAAAGCGGCCGCCAGTGTCGCGCCGATTTGCAGTGATACCCAGAACCATTGCTTCAGCTGGGCTCCCGCGAGAAGAGCAGCGCCAGTTGTCGTGATGGCAGCGAAGCCGGCTATTCCGAGCAGCGAGTTGGGGAATCCGAGGACCGCTGCTTGTGGCGTGTCCATGACGGATCCGCAGTTGAGTACCGGGTTCAGGCTGCACGTCGGTATGTAGGCAGGGTTGGTGGCGAGTGTGAACTTCTCCGCTGTCAGTACGAATGAGGCTGTCAGTCCGATCAGTCCACCGATCAGCAGCAGCCACGGCATCGAGCGCTCGAACGACTTCTCGCTGCGCGGTGAGAGCGTGGAGCGTGACGGTTCAGCGGAGGGCGGTGTCGAGCGCATCGGTGAGGTCGTCGTAGGTGGTGGGCTCGATTCGTTGGCCGTTCACGAAGAACGTCGGCGTTCCCTGTACGCCGAGGGCTCTGCCGTCGTTCACGTCCTGACGGATCCGATCGAGTGTCTCCGGTGCGGAGTAGGCGGCGTCGTACGCGGCCATATCGAGGCCCATCTCCTCGGCAAACCCGCGAAAGACATCGTCCATCGGAGTTTGTTGCTCGCCCCATTCGGCCTGAGTCTCATACATACGCTTGTACATCTGCTCGAATTTGCCTTGTTGTGCGGCGGCCTCGACAGCCCGTGCTGCTCGCTCGGCATTGAAATGCGAAGCAATCGGAAAATACCGGACGACGAAGTCGACTCGATCGCCATAGTCGGCTCGCAGCTGTTCGATTGCGGGATAGACCGAGCGGCACGCCTCGCATTCGAAGTCGAGGAACTCGACGAACGTCACCTTGCTGCCGACGGTCGAGCTCAGCCGGTGACTGTCAGGACGAACGAGTTCGGCTGTTGCAGCGTTGGATTCGACAGTCGAAGATTCTTTGTCTTTGCCATCGGCAAGCAAGGCGACAGCAATGGCGACAACGAACACGACAGACAGCGCGAGCGAGATCTTCAGGCCGCGATTCATCGAACGACAACCCCTGCCGTGCGATTGGCGGGTGCGGGCGTGAGACGAAGTGGATCGGCTTCTCCGTGCGCACCGCGCTTCGTGTCACATTCAGCGTTCGCGAGCGATTTGGTGCAGGGCAAAGGTGCGGTTGCGTGGCGAACGTTCTGCATCTGAACGGTTCTGGTGATCATGGGAGTAGATCTCTGCCTCTCTGTACGGCGTGTGTGTGGGACGGGCGGCTGAAAAGGTCAGCGTTTGGGCAGTGATTGCAGATACGCGTTGTATGCGTCGAGTTCTCTGTTGCCATCGCGCTCGGCCTGTTTTTCACGGATCCGTGCTACCCGGTTCTCGTCGCGGTTCCATCGGATCGCGAAAACGACGACGACCACGAGTGCGACCGGCTCGCCGTATGACCATGCAAGCGCCCCTGCCCATTGCTGGTCCTGCATGGGGTCGATGCCCCATGCAGCTGGCAGTGTGGCAAACGTCGACAGCAGTGGGGTCGTCGCCATCATGAGGATGACTCCGAAGAACACATGCAGAGGCATCTCGAGGAACAGATCGAAGAACTTGCCCAGGCTGCTCTGCTTGACCGGAAGTGGATCGAGGGAGAGCACAGGGAGGATGAAGAGAACTCCGGTGACCAGAAAGAACACTTCGAGCCCGGTGTGGCCGATCCACGTTTCCGCGACCGTGTCGAAGACCGGCGAGAGGTAGATGCCGTAGTAGCTGAACAAGAACAGTGGAATCGTCACACCGGGGCTCAGCAGAATCCGGGCGGAGCGGCTTCGCAGTCCGACGACAGCCGCTGTAAGGATCGGTCGCCCGAGGCCGTGATGAGGCGTCGTGCGTAGAAGCAACGTCCCGGGTGCACCGAGAACCAGCATCGGTGGGATCGCCATCGACAGTGTCAGGTGTTGAAACATCCACACGCTGAACAAACGGTACCCGTAACCCTCGACACCCAGTCCCGTCACGGACACCAACAGAAGACAGCCGGCCAAGAAGCTTGCAGTGCGCGACCACGGCCAGGTTCGGCCTCTGGCTCGCATCCGGTGCACAGCCCAGCAGTACCAGACAGCGAGCACCACACCGACGACCGGGAGCACTGGGATGGGCTGGGGAGCCCACGCCAGAAGATTGCCCAGCGAGGGGGATCCTGCGGGAGGTCCACCACATCGAACGCGTGAACCCTCACTTCGCCACTCACGGCCGTCATGAGCGGGACGCCGCCCATGCGGGCGACTCAGTCTCGTCGGCAATGGCCTGGCAGATCGCACGACTTTGCAGCGGCCGATACGGCGGGATATCGGCCTGTTGCTCCAATACGGGCTTCCTGTACGGCTTGCTTGTCCTTCCCCCACCCAGGCCATCAGGAGCTCGAACTGGGCTCTGTGGGGATATTCGCTTCATTTCAGTCGGGGCCGGAACGCCCCAAGTCGCGTGAGGTCTTCGCCTGATTCCTCTGCTTCCCCTGCCAGTCGTCGACGCTCATGCTCGGCGTCCATTTGCGCGATCGTTCGACTCCACACGACTCGTAACCAGTGGAAGGTCAAGAAGATGGCGCTCACCCATCCGAGTACCAGGCCCGGGCCGACTCCGGCTGCGGTCGAATCGGGTGTGAGGGTTTGCCGGGACCAAATTGCCAACATTCCGAAGATGCTCGATAGAGCGCACCCCGCAAGGGCTACCCACGCAATCACCCAACGTCGAGTCACGAGCGCCAACATCGACATCACCACGCCGAAGGCCGCCGCGAGAATCGTGAAGATGCGTGAAGGCAGTGCTATCGACTCTGTGGTTGCGTCGGCAGAACCGGCCAACACCTCCCAGCCGTTCGCGGAGCCCGCGTGAGGGAGGGCTAGAGACAGCACCAGAACGAGGACGGCAGCGGCGACGACCATGGCCCGTGCGCCGGGGCTGATCTCGGATGCTGCCCGACGTTCGGTGGCGGCCGCCGCATCGATCGCCGCGCGGGCATCGTGGTCTGTCGCCGGTGGTTCAGCTCGGCCAGCTTCCGGTTCGGTTCCGCCGCTGTCCGGTTCGTTGTCCGTGGCACCCTGTTCCACCATCAACTGTCTCCCTTCTCGGTGCTGGGACCGACGACAGGCGCTCTCCTGGATGGATCGGCCTCGAAGGCAATGATCCTGGAGTTGACCTTCTTACGGAGTCGACCGAATACCGCATATGACAGTGGCATCGAGATCAGTACGGAGAACGCTGCCACTGTGAAGAAGTCGACGTCGCGGTCCAGCAGTTTCGCCCCGGCGGCGATGAGTCCGGTGAGTGTGGCCACCAGCAGGAGGCGTGCGAGTGCATAGCCGCCGGCCATACCGGCGAGCCGTGCTCGCGTCGGGGGAGGCGAGGCGTCGCGGTTCACCCTTTCTCCTTCATTCGCAGTTCGACTCCGAACCCGTTCTGCCATAGGTGTGAGAGAACCGAACAGTAGGATTCGTCCACCCGCGTCCGCAGTTCGCTCGTGGTTCGGGTGCTGCAGTTCGTGCCCGCAAGGATCACGCTCAGGATCAACAGCCGGTTCGCCAACGCGCCGATCGAGCTCCCGCGGTCGGCGACCATTCCGCCGATCTCGGCCGCGAGGTTGAGAACGTCATCCGGAAGGGGATGCACATCTGCCGCCGTGTCAGAGCGACCGGAACCCGACGCCTGCTGCAGACGCATCTCGACCGTCGAGATGACCCGTCCGACCAGGTCCTCGTGTCTGCGCAGGGATCTTGGCCGGGAAAGACGCCTGGGCGAGATAGGGGCGAGCTGGCACAGCTGGTCTGCAGATCGAGCCAAGTCGGTCGCGTCGAGAACTGTCGGAATCAAGCTTCGAAGAAGCCAGTCGGTCAAGGTCGCCATCGACTCGTCGGTCATCGGAACCGCGAGAATAGGTGTCGCGTTGGTGGACACTACGTCTCTTTCGATCGGGTACTGGTCGTGGTGGGCGGTGCAGTGCTCCTAGCGAGATCGGGTGGCCGGCCCCGCTGCACTGTCACCGCCGTCGAGTTCCTCGGGCCGGCCGTCGGGCGCAGCGAGAGCGTCCCGGTGGAACCCGCCGACATGCATCTCGGAGCGGATGCGCTCGGCCATGTGGGGGTAGTGCAGCTCGAAGGCAGGGCGCTCGGACCGGATCCGAGGGAGTTCGGTGAAGTTGTGTCGCGGCGGGGGAGAACTGGTCGCCCATTCGAGCGAGTTGCCGTAGCCCCACGGGTCGTCGACCGCGATGACCGTGCCGTAGCGGTAACTCTTGAAGACGTTCCATAGGAAGGGCAGTGTCGAAGCACCCAGGATGAACGAGCCGATGGTGGAAATCGAGTTGAGTGTGGTGAACCCATCAGTAGGCAGGTAGTCGGCGTACCGCCGGGGCATCCCGTTCGCGCCGAGCCAATGCTGCACGAGGAACGTCATGTGGAAGCCTATGAAGGTGAGCCAGAAGTGCCACTTAGCAAGGCGTTCGTCGAGGAAGCGGCCGGTCATCTTGGGGAACCAGAAGTAGATGCCCGCGTAGGTGGCAAACACGACAGTTCCGAAAACCACGTAGTGGAAGTGCGCAACCACGAAGTACGAGTCGGTGACCTGGAAGTCGATCGGTGGGCTTGCGAGCAGCACGCCCGACAGGCCACCGAAGAGGAACGTCACGAGGAAGCCGATGGAGAACAGCATCGGTGACTCGAAGGTCAGGTGGCCCTTCCACATCGTGCCGATCCAGTTGAAGATCTTCACGCCGGTGGGCACGGCGATGAGGAACGTCATGAACGAGAAGAACGGCAGCAGCACCGCGCCTGTGGCGTACATGTGGTGTGCCCACACGGCGATCGACAGAGCCGCAATACCGAGGGTGGCGTAGATCAATCCCTTGTAACCGAAGATCGGCTTACGCGAGAAGACCGGGAAGATCTCCGAGACGATGCCGAAGAACGGCAGCGCGATGATGTACACCTCGGGATGACCGAAGAACCAGAACAAGTGCTGCCACAACATCACTCCGCCAGTGGCGGGGTCGAAGATATGACCCCCGAGTTGTCGATCGACGAGCAGCCCGAGCAACGCAGCAGTCAGGAGCGGGAAGGCGATCAAGATCAGGACCGAAGTGACCAGGATGTTCCAAGTGAACACCGACATCCGGAACATGGTCATACCCGGCGCTCGCAAACAGACGATGGTGGTGATCAGGTTCACCGCACCCAAGATCGTGCCCAACCCCGAGACCAGCAAACCGACGATCCACAGGTCGGCTCCGACTCCGGGGGTGCTGACTGCCGAACTGAGCGGTGTATACGCGGTCCAGCCGAAGTCGGCAGCACCACCTGGGGTGATGAAGCCAGAGGTCGTGATGATCGCCCCGAGCAGATACAGCCAGTAGCTGAAGGCGTTGAGCCGCGGGAACGCAACGTCGGGTGCACCTATTTGAAGTGGCACGAGGTAGTTGGCAAACCCGAAGACGACCGGAGTCGCGTACAGCAGCAGCATGATCGTGCCGTGCATCGTGAAGAGCTGGTTGTACTGCTCGTTCGACAAGAACTGCATCCCTGGTACCGCGAGCTCGGTCCGCAGAAGCAGCGCCATGAGGCCACCGATCAGAAAGAACGCGAACGAGGTGACCAGATACATGATTCCGATCAACTTCGGATCGGTGGTCGTGATCACCTTGTAGACGAGCGACCCCTTCTGGGCCCGGCGCGGCGGGCTGGGGCGTTCGGCTACCGGCGCGGGCGAGGGCGCGAGAGTGGTCATGTGTTGCCCATTCCTGTCGAGTACAGCGATATCGACAGCGTAGCTCAACTACTACGACACATAGTTTTTAAGGGGTGGGCCTCGCCTACAGGAGTGCGATGCAAGTCACGAACGATGCTGCCAGCACGATGACCGGGGAGACCAGCGCCGGCAGCGCCACCGTCCCCAAGGCCGCCGCGCAACAGGCGAGGCGCGAGTGGCTTGCGGGCGCAACCGACCGCAAGCTCCAGAGCCGAAGCTCTATGTCGTCACCGAGCCCCAGCGTCCCCGCCGGTCGGGGTAGTGCGGCATCCGTCACAGCAGTCAGGGCCGAGCTGACCGCGGTGGCACTGGTTGCTCGGGCCGCATGATGGTCTGCGGCGATTTCGATGATCGTTCTGACGGCCTTCGGCGCCCGCGCGAAAAGCGGAACGAAAGGCAAGACTCGGGCGAGAACTTCGATACCATTGACGATCCGGTGGTGGTGGCCGCGCAGATGTGCGCGCTCATGTTCCAGAACCGCCTCTCGCTCGGCGCTACTCAAGCTCGAGGACAGCCCTTCGGTGGCAACGACGAAACCCGGTTTTCCGGAAACCGAATAGGCCATGGGCAAAGGGTGGTCGAGCCACATGACGTCGCCGCAGCTTTGGTCTCTGCGAGCAACGATCGAGACGACATCCCGATGGAGGTCGTGTACCCGTGAGCGAGTTGCGGACTGCTTCCTGGCGTAGACGGCGATGCGAACGGCAAACACCACTGCCAGCGCGCCGGCGGCCAGAGCTAGCGCCTGGCCCACCCATGACTGAGCGTTGTGCTGAATCGTCGCAAGGCAACGCATCAGGGCATCAGCGACCCCCTCGGCTGGCGCATGCTCCGGCCAAATCAAGATCACCGCAGCCGAAGCGGCGAAGAACAGCGCACCGGCCAGTGCGGAAAGCCACGATGCCAGCGCGACCCCCGGCCGGATGTCCGACAGCGGCATCCGTTCGAGTGCTGACGGGGCCAGCAACGCCACCAGAATGGCGCTAACCAACAGGATGCTCGCGAGCGTCACCGTCGACTCTTCCGAAGCCCTCTACGCAGCGCAGCGTGTTCCGTCTCGGACACCGTCCGCGCGAAGTGGAGCAACACGGCCGCAGAGTCGCTACTGGCGTCGAGCAACTCTCGCAGCGCCTGCGAGGTCGCCTCTTCGCGTGACTGCTTGGGAGAGTAGAAGTAGGCCCGGCTGCGCTTGTCGCGCTCCACCCACCCCTTCTCGTGGAGATGGGTAACTACGGTCAGGACGGTGGTGTACGCCAGTTCCCTGCGCTCACTGAAGACGGTGACCAGGTCATGCACTGACATCGGATCGGGCGAGGCCCATAGAATGTCCATCACCTCAGCCTCGAGGCCCCCCAGTCCCTTCATGATCCTCCTGTCCCTCCGCCGGTCTTGTTCCGGCGCTGCCGTTCGTCGGGTGGCGAACCGGCCGACGCGCCCCGGGCGCGCGTGGTGGCGAAAGATGCCGGACCACCCTCTGTAAATACTATTCGTCATAGTTGCGATTTGCACATCCCCGGCACCTCCGCTGGTTGCATACATGCGCATATCGCAATACGGTGATGGGGATTGCTGCACTGAGGGGAGATGCCATGGGCGAGGGGCACGGACACGGGCATGCCTCTGCCGCCGGCGGGCCCGCCAGTGCGTCAGGGAAGCATCTGCGACGACTGTGGATTGCCGTCGCTCTGGGAATGACGACTTTCGTTGTGCAGGTCAGCGTGGGTTTGTCAACGTCTTCATTGGCATTGCTCTCCGACTCCGCCCATGTCTTCACGGATGTCTTCGGAATTCTGATGGCGGTCGTCGCCATCACCCTTGCACAGAAGAGTCGGTCTCGCCCGGACCGCACTTTCGGCATGTACCGGGCCGAGGTCTTCGCGGCGCTGTTCAATGCCATCCTGCTGTTCGCAGTCGCGGGTTGGATTCTCTATGAGGCGGTCGAGAGGCTGTCGGACCCGCCGGAAGTCCCGGGAATGCCGGTCACCATCGTCGCCATCATCGGATTGGCGATGAATGTCGCCGCCTTCCTCCTTCTCCGCAGCGGAGCCGAGGAGAGCCTCAATGTGCGTGGCGCATATCTCGAGGTCATGGCGGACATGCTGGGGTCCATTGGTGTGCTCGTGAGCGGCTTGGTCACAGTGCTGTTCGGTTGGCGATACGCCGACCCGATCATTGGCGTAGCGATCGGTCTGTTTGTTCTTCCGCGCGCGTTCAACCTCGGTCGACATGCACTTCGAATCCTATTGCAGCACGCGCCGGCAGGTCTCGATGTCTCCGAGGTTGTGCGCGAACTGAAGACTCTTCCTGGCGTGAAGGATGCGCACGATCTACACGTCTGGACGCTGACCAGTGGCATGGAGGTGGCGACGGCCCACCTGACGATCGACGCCGATGCCGACCCTGTCGCCATCCTTGCCGCCGCCCAGTCGATGCTCGCAGACAAGTTCGAACTTACCCACGCCACACTGCAGGTCGAGCCCGCGCAGGGTCCCGGAAAGTGCCAGGAAACGTCCTGGTAGCGGCTGCTCGCCCCGAGACTGGATCAGCTGAACAGTACTTGAAGCAGTTCGGTCAACGACTCTCCAACCTCCTCGAGGTGGTGGAGCAGTTCCCGGCCAATCTCGATCAGTTCCTCTGGCATAGCCAACCTCCCGAGCCTTCGGTCATCGTAACCCCTTTCGACGCCCCATCGAACGAGATCGTGTCGATCTCATGCGCCCTTGC
Organism: Rhodococcus sp. SGAir0479; assembly: GCF_005484805.1. Classification (NCBI taxonomy): domain Bacteria; kingdom Bacillati; phylum Actinomycetota; class Actinomycetes; order Mycobacteriales; family Nocardiaceae; genus Rhodococcus; species Rhodococcus sp. SGAir0479. The sequence goes on along the minus strand of NZ_CP039433.1, from coordinate 19,325 downwards.
CGCGAAATGCTAAGCGCGACAACCTCTTCAGGCGCAGCTTGTCAGCACCCCCTCAGCGGTAACTACTATCGCATGTAGTATTTAACGGACGCTTCCGGCGTGACTCTGACGTGGCTTTCCTGAAGGGCTGATATGCGAGACCGAACCCTGCACGGGTCTTTACGCCCCCGTCGCCGCTTGTGGATCCGGTCGGCGAAGGCGATCGCGGCGGCTCTGCTGGTGGTCGGCGCTTCCGGATGCGCGTCAGGGTCGGACGCAGTCGCCCAGGGGGGCAGCTTTGATTTCGTTGCCCCCGGTGGCCAGGTCGATATCTACTATGATCCCCCGGAGAGTCGGGGCACGGTCGGTGTGCTGGCCGGCCCGGATTTGATGACCGACCAACCCCTCGCCCTGTCGGACTACGCCGGTCAGGTCGTGGTCGTCAATTTGTGGGGGCAGTGGTGCGCTCCATGCCGGACCGAGACAGATGACCTCGAGCGAGCTTTCGGGGCAACCCGGAGTCTGGGTGTGCAGTTTCTCGGCATCAACGTGCGCGATCCGCAGCGGGACAAAGCGCAAGACTTCGTCGTCGACAACGATGTTTCCTACCCTTCGATCTACGACCCGCCGATGCGGAGCCTGCTAGCGCTGGGAGGGAAGTACCCGACCAGCGTCGTCCCCTCGACCCTCGTGCTCGATCGCCAACATCGCGTGGCGGCGGTGTTCCTACGTGCAATTCTCACGGAGGACATCCAGCCGGTTATCGAACGTGTGGCGGCCGAGAAGTGATCGTCATCGCCCAGGGCGTCGGTGAGAGTTTTCAGAATGCTGCTGCCACAGGTCCGTTGCTCTTGGCGGTCCTAGCGTGCGCACTGGCCGGACTCGTATCATTCGCCTCGCCGTGTGTGGTTCCGCTAGTGCCCGGCTACTTGTCCTACCTGGCGGGCGTCTCTGGCGCCGATGCCACGGCCATTCTCGACGACCGCAGTGCGCCGGCTCGCGGCGATCGCTGGAAGGTCGCTGGTGCCGCCGGGCTTTTCGTGGCGGGATTCACTGTGGTGTTCGTGCTCGCTACGGCCTCGGTTTTCGGCGTGATCGGCGCCGTCCGCCTCAACCAGGACTTACTGCAAAGGCTCGGCGGAGTGGTCACCATCGTCATGGGTTTGGTCTTCGTCGGATTCATACCCGCGTTGCAGAGAGAGGCCCGGTTTACCCCCAGGCGCATCACCTCACTCGCTGGAGCTCCCGTGCTCGGCGGCGTATTCGGGCTCGGCTGGACGCCGTGCTTGGGCCCCACCTTGGCCGGTGTCATGTCGGTGGCCGCAGGCACTGAAGGCGCGACCGCCGCACGCGGAGTCGTGCTGATCGTTGCGTACTGCATCGGTCTCGGAGCTCCGTTCATCCTTCTGGGGTTCGGTTCCGCGAAGGCGCTGCGAGGAGTCGGGTGGCTACGTCGACACGCCCGCAAGATACAGATCTTCGGCGGTGTGATGCTGATCCTGGTCGGTGCAGCCCTGCTGACCGGCGTCTGGGACCTGTTCGTCGGTTGGGTGCGCGATGAGTTCGTCACCGCGGTCGTACTCCCGATCTGAAGTCCGCCCGAGGCACATCCCGCCAGTTGGAAAGGGCCGGACCCGCGAGGGAACCAGGGGGTTGACGTAAGCACCGCCGGGCGACAAACATAAGTCCGAAAACTATTAGACATAGTATTTGCGGAGTGTGTGGCAGTCGCGTACTTGCGGCCGACAGAAGGGGAAGGTTCCTACATGGCGGGAGGACGCGGAGGCCATGTGAGGCCCCCTCAGCACCGACCGGGGCGAAGCGAGATCCCGGGAGTTCGCCGGGTTCCATGGCTGTTGATCGGAGCGGTTGTCGTCATCCTGTCGTTGATCGGTGTCATTGCCTACAATCTGGCGCCGAGGGTAATGGAGAGAATGAACGCACAACGTTTCGCGCCGACTACCGAGAACCCTGACCCGTCATCGACGATCGAGGGGGTGGTCGAGGTCGAGTACCCGGCAGGGAACCATATCGATGCTCCGCAGCGTGTCGCCTATGACCAGAGTCCCCCGATCGGTGGAGCGCACGATCAGTACTGGGCTACCTGCACCGGGATTGTCTACAGCACGCCAGTTCGCACGGAGAACATCGTCCATTCCCTCGAACATGGTGCCGTGTGGATCGCATACAACCCGGACCGTGTCGCGACGGACGACGTCACCGCGCTCGCTGCCAAGACCGACGGAAAACCCTACATGCTGATGTCGCCATATCCCGGACTGGACTCTGCCGTGTCCCTGCAGTCGTGGGGGCATCAACTCAAGCTCGACAATCCCGGCGACGAACGAGTCTCCCAGTTCATCTCTGCGCTGCGCCAGAACCCGAACACCCACCCCGAGGTCGGCGCAACGTGCGCGACCATGCCCGGTGCGTTCGACCCGGCGAATCCTCCACCGTTCGACCCATCCGCGCCCGGTCCGGATGCCGTCCCGGCTGCTGGGCCGCCCGACTCCAGCCCGCAGGGTTCTCCTATGCCGCCGGCGACGACCGGAGGCGCAGATGGCTGAGGGTGACAGAGACGCCGACACACTCCGCTCGCCAGACAGTGCGTTGACGGGCGAGAAGCCGCGCACGCCTTCACGAGCTACCCTGGCAGTCGGCGCAGTTCTCGCCGTACTCGTCGGAGTGCTCCTGGGTGTGCAGACCGCGGCTTGGCTCGACGCCGATTTCACCGCGCCGCCGGCAGCAGACTCGGTGGAGGTCGGCTTCGCTCAGGATATGTCCACCCACCACGGTCAGGCGGTCGAGATGTCCTCGATGGCACTGACCAATGCCGATGATCCTGCTATTCGGACCCTTGCCTACGACGTGATCACCACGCAACAAAGTCAACTCGGCAACATGCAAGGTTGGCTTGCCTTGTGGGGTCAGCCCTCAACAGGGTCGAGGCCGCTTATGGCCTGGATGTCGAGCGATATGCCCGGCGGGATGCAACATTCGGGATCGATGTCGCCGGGGCGGCCGAGCGGCTCATCGATGCCAGGCATGGCTACCGCCGCTGAGCTCGCGGAGTTGCGGACGCTGACCGGGCCCGCGTTCGATGTGCGCTACCTGCAGCTGCTTCTCCGGCACCATCAGGGCGGTATTCCGATGGCACAGTACGCCGCAAACTCGAGTGGTGTCACGACGGTAAGAACACTTGCCACACAGATCGCGAACACTCAACAAGCCGAGTCCCTCACGATCGAACAGCTACTTCAGGCAAAAGGAGCGGTACCCCTGAGCATGAACTGAGACCGCGGCCTGCTGCAGGGCAATGCAGTCTCAGCTGGTGAAGACGAGCCGAAGCCGACGCGGCAGGATGGTCGCGCCGACTTCGGGGCTCAGTTGTTCTTCTTGCGTTCCCCGCGCAGGATAACCACCAGCCCTGCGACGAACAGAACCGCGACAATTCCACCGAGGATCGGCAGCACCATCGAGCTTCCATCTGTCTCTTCGCCGGCACTGGTCGTCGCGTCGGTGGGAGCGGGCGCCGCACTGCTGACCATAGGGTTCTCGTCGGCGGCGCTACTTCCAGTTGCGGCACCGACGACGGTGAACTTGTAGGTACCCGAGATCGGGTGACCGTCTTCGGAAATCACTCGATAGCCCACCGTGTATTCGCCGGCTGGAAGCTCTGCCGTGACCGACAGTAGTACCCGATCGCCCCGGACGGACGGCGCCCTATCGCCGACCTGCTTTCCGCTCGGGTCCGTCACCGTCACGTTCGCGAACTGATCTTGAATGTTCTGATTGAACGTCAGCTCGACACCTGCAGGGCTGGTATCGAGCACTCCGTCAGCCGCAGGCGATGAACTGATGAGTGCGCTGTGCGCCTGCGCAACTCCGGACCCGATCAGAAACATCGCTCCGACCGCTATCAGAAGCCCAACAACTCTTCTCACTGACATCACCCTTCTTCGATGCCGTCTCAGGCATTCTTGTCCGCCGGTTCTCTAAACCGGACACTTTCTACTACGCAGCATAGTATTAGTGCCGTCGATGGCCCGCACTCGCGACGGAAGCACGACGACTGCGGGTTATGTCGTGAACCTGCGCCCGCTCGGATCGTTCCCACGATCACCGTGCGACGAAACGGTCGACTGACCTTCGCGTGCCTCACGCTGGTGACGCGATTCGCCGCAGGAAACGAATGGGCAGTGGCGATCGGCCGCACCCCGGCCCCATCAGTCGCCAGGCGACTGGATGTCGATTCCGCGCGCGTTCAACCAGGCAATGGGATCGATTTTCGTTCCATCGCCGCGCCAGACTTCGTAATGCAGGTGCGGCCCGGTGGACTGGCCGCGATTTCCGACAGTCGCAATAATGTCGCCGGCGCGAACCTTCTGGCCCGCGGTAACCAGAGCTTCGTTGATGTGACCGAAAACGCCGATGGTGCCGTCATCCTGAAGGATGCGAACCCAGAGACCGAATCCGGACGCCGGTCCCGCTTCGAGTACTGTCCCGTCCGTGACGGACCTGATCGGGGTTCCGATGGTGTTCGCGATATCGAGTCCGTAATGCGTTGTACCCCAGCGTGGCCCATAGTTCGATGTAAGGGTTCCACTGACCGGTGAGAACGATTTGGGTCGGCGAGCCTCGGCCTCCCGAGCTGATCGTTCCGCCTCACGGTCGCGTGCCTTCGCCAACTGATCCGCGAAACGTGCAAGCTCGGGAGGGCGTGACGTCTGCAGGACTTGCGGTGCGCTAGATGCGCCGAGTGGTCCGACTGCCAGAGGTTGCGGCGCTACCTCTTCCTGCGGTGTGGGTGAGGCTGGTGCAGCGTGTGCGCTCGACGTGCCCGCGGCGATCAGGGCGCCTGTAGCTACGGAGAGCGCCATCAATCGTCCGCCGTGGCGGGCCGGGCTGACACGTCGGTGAGCTCCATGGCGTCGACGGGGACGGGCTGCTGCGCCTGCACTGCGCATGAGGGGAACGTCCCGACAGCCGCCCAGTTCCATGACTGGATCGCCGGCTGGAGTGCCTGCCTGCGCATAGTGGACCACGGCAGGGGGGTGGGCGACCCCTGCATGAGGAGCGGCGCTCGCTCGTTCGGTGACAGCGTGATCGGTGTGGGATTCGTTCAGTCTGTGACGAGCCAAGATCACGGTCCTCGCATGGATGGATAACGAAATGATGACGACGCCACCACGGTACTACTATCCGACATAGTTTTTCTAGCCGGCGGTGAGTGGCGCCGATCTCGGCGGTAGCGTCGAGGTCGTGGCATCCCCGGGGTGGTTTTTCGCTCTGCCGAGGGTGTATGCACCGAGAGCGGCGCTGGTGAAAGCCAAGAACGCAATGGTCGCACTGACGAGGGCGCCGAGTTGTTGATCGGAGGCGAGGTCGTCGATCCAGCCGCGCTGCAACGAGGTGAAGTACTGAACGGCAAGTGGTGAGTCGGCGTTGAACAGGACGAAGGCGAAGCCCACGTAGGCGCACAATGCGCTGCTGATCAGAAGAAGCCGAGTGAGCATGGTCGGCGCGGGTCCGGGCGTGGGATCGACACCTGTGAGGGTCCAAAAGAAGAGGAAACCAGATATCAAGAAGTATCCATTGGCCAGCACGTGGACGACGTGGGAGCCGCTCATACTCTCGTACCACCCTCCGAGGTAGTACCCATAAAATCCCGCGATCAAGAGGATCCACGCAATGGTGGGGCGGGTGCAAAACCGCACGAGTGCGCTTCGATGAAGATCGTGTAGCCAATGACGGATGCCGGGGATTTCAGCGGCCTTGTCCCGCGCTTCGAGCACTGATCTGGTTAGAGTCAGCGGAGCCCCCAGGGTGAGGGCCATCGGCACGACGAAGGCGAGAGCCGTGATGGCGGCGATGTGGACGCTAAACACTGCTGGAGCGAACCGTCCGATACCGGACGACGTTGCGATCACGAGCACGATACAGCCGGTCAGCCAACTCGCTGTCCGGCCCCACGGCCAGCGCTGACCTCCGCGTCGGTGCAGGCGTCGCACACCGAGGAGGTAGCAGACTCCGAGGAGCACGGCTGCTGTCCCGAAGAACAGATCAAACCGCCAGTCGAATGCCAGGCGGGCGAACGTGGGCGGGCCGTCCAAGGTGTAGCCGAGCTTCTCCTCGACCGCGCTTGGGGTAGAACGGCTGGTGGGTGCGGGCGGAGGAGTGCGGCCCAGTGCCACTGCGATCCCTATGGTCAAGGCCAGCACGACAATTTCGGTGACAGCCAGTCTCATGAACTCTCGACGGTCATGTGGATCGGTCTGCAGGGCCTTGACGGCAGTGCGTCGCTGGCGCCATCCTGCGAGACCCACCAATATCAAGGCTGCGACCTTCGTGAGTAGCAGCAGCCCGTATGTACCGGTGAGCAACGATGCCAGAGGTACGCGTACCGCGGCATTGATGATTCCGGAAGCTGCCATGATCACGAACGCCCAGAGGGCAACGTTTGAGAATCGGCGAACCGCGACGTCCATGTGGTCGCCTCCGCGGCGGACATGAAGCATCAGCGCGACCAGTCCGCCCATCCACAGCGCGGCGGCAACAAGGTGAAATACGAGGCTGTTGGTGGCGATGTCGTGGGAGCCGCCGGAGGCGGAATGCCCGGACAGAGCGCGCGGCATCAGCGCACCGACAGCCAGTACCAGCAGGATGGGAGTCCACCTGTATCGAAGGGTCATCCTGCACGAAATCGCCACTACGATCGACAGGACGGTCGTCCAGGCCCATGCCCTGGGAACGTCAAGATCTGCGACGGCGCTGAGAAAGGGGCCGGGATCGGCGAAGACGACACTCAGTGACTGCCCAGAGCTGTCCGACAGCGATAGCGGCACCAGAAGGGCGGCGCAAACCGCCCAGACCATGGCAGCGAAACCTGCAGTGCGAACAGCCAGGTATCCATCGACATCTAGGACACCGGACCGCTGCGGCGGAACCAGCACCGTTGCGAGCAGGAGTGACCCGACCATCACGATGGCCGACACCTCGCCCAGGCCTGTCAACGCCGGCAGGCCGTAGAGCGTGAGAGGCCCCGGGTCCGGAAGGCCTAGTAGGAGCAGCGCCTCCGAAGTAGAAAGTTGCGTCAAAGCTGCTGCAGTGGCCCCGGCAACCACACCCCACGCAAGAATGTACGCCGCGTATCGTCGACGCCCGCGAGGCCGGGATTCCGTATTCACGCTCACCATCAAAACCCTTCTGCCGTACTCAGCGAGCTGCGATCGGCAAACCTTCACATCCACGACACACACCGCGAACTACTACGTACGATAGTTTCCGGTTGGATCGGTCGAACACTGCCCCCAACTCACACATCCGGCTTAGCCAGCGTGGATTCGCGCGCCGGCCCCGGTTCGAGCCTTCCCGCGGTGCAAACAAGGGCTTTGCCGAATCTGCCCGACCATCTGAGGGGTGCCGCGGGGAGGCGGTGGGTGACGTCCCGACTGGATTGCGGCACGTAGTCGGACGGCAGTTCTGTCAGCTCAACAGACTCACGGCTGGCCATCGTCACGACAAGCAACACCGCAACCGGATTCTTCCACTACCAAGCCTGGTCCAATGTCCTGGCCGGGCGCTCTAGTGCCGCGCTTGGTTCACGTGATTGTCAGGGTATCTGCGACGTTGGTAACGTGCCGAGCTTCGAGTGGCCGTTGGGCCGGGCCGCGGACAACTGAGCCGTCCGCCGCCGAGAAACGACTGCTGTGGCACGGACACTCGATCGCGCCGTTACGGACGCCCATCACCACACAACCCTGGTGCGTACAGATTGCGGAGAACGCCTTGAATACACCGCTCTCAGGTTGGGTGACCACGATCTTGTTTGCAGAAAGGACGATTCCGCCACCCAAAGGCACATCGGACGTCGCGACCTCGATTGGATCGACAGCTGGCTCGTTGGTGTCGCCCGCACCTGTATCCGCGGTACAGGCAGCCGCTGCCAAGCAGCCGGCCGCGCAGCTCGTGATCAGGAACGCGCGCCTCGGCAGCATGGTTCGGGGATCGCTCACAGACCCATCCTTAACTCGCTACTTTCGCCGCCGGGAACTCGACAGTCGAGCTTTACCCTCCCAGCGCTGCCGGATCTTACAGACACCGTGATCCTTGACCCACGCGCGGGACGCGGGGAGACCGAGAGACAAGGCACCACCTGTCACGGCGTCAGCTCGTCGATGAGGTGTTCCAAGTGCGCTCTCCGCCAGCGACCAGCTCGGTCGAGCCAATGTGTGCCCGACGCTGATCCCCCCGCCCGGCTTGGCTGATCGGTATCGCGCAGCGCGCGGTCCTGGGACGCACTTCAAGGCGCCTGGAGGGCTCTGCGGGACCATGTAATAGCAAGTCCGAATCAGGACTGAGAACCGAGGCTTCCGGCGTTGAAGGTGGTACCGCGCTGTGCGAGCCACTGCTTGGGGTCGGTCTTGTTTCCGTCGGCGTCCCAGGCTTCGAAGTGCAGGTGCGGGCCTGTGGACTGGCCGCGGTTTCCGACGGTGGCAATCTGCTGGCCGGCCTGAACCCTTTGCCCTTCTTCGACGAGGTATTCGTTGATGTGGCCGTAGACGGTGGTGGTTCCGTCGTCGTGCAGCACACGCACCCACAGGCCGAATCCGGATGCTGGTCCGGCCGCAATCACAGTGCCGTCGGCGGCTGCCAGCACCGGCGTGCCGATACTGTTGGCGATATCCAGTCCCCAGTGGGTCGTGCCGGACCTAGGACCGAAGTCCGAGGTCAGCGTGCCGGAGACCGGCGTGACTGCCCGTTGACTATCGGGCAGCTCGGCAGACAGCGCCGCGACTGATCCGTTGACCGGATCGACGGTAGGCGCCGGCGACCAGGCGCTGTCGACGCCAGGCGCGTCATCGCCGACCGCCGCCTGATTCTCGGGGGGAGCGTTTATCACCGACGGCGTGTCGGGCGCAGAAGCGCCGAGGGTGCCCGCGGCGTCGATGACGAACGTGTCGAGCGCAGCCTGCGCAGTAGTGGCGATATTGCCGAGGGCTGCTTGAGCGTCGAGTACCAACTGCTCGTGGTCTGGCTGCACCACACCAGAGTCACGCAGAGTGTTGGCGATGTACTGCTGCACTTGGTCACGTTGTTCGACCACAGGATGTGCCTGTGCCAGTGCGGGCGTTGCAACCTGGTAGCCCGTAAAGAGCACAGCGCCGGTGGCCGCGGCCGCGATCGCGTTGCCACGGCCAGGACCGGCGGCGCGGCGGTGACGTCCGCGATGACCGACGTCGGAGAGGGAAAGAGCCGAAGCAACTACACGGCTCGGGATCGGTTGGCTCGTTTTCCGGTGTCGCGCCAAGACGAAATCCTTAACTCGGAGATCTGTGGTGCCAAGCACCCTGATGTATAACGGAACGATATACGACCTTCGCGCGAATTACTATCCTGCTTAGTATTTTGGGGCTGACGCCACGCCTGAGATCGCTCACGAAATTGGCATCTACCTGCAATAACCGAACGGCGAAGGGTGCCGCAGTAGCGCGTTCACATCTGACCTTCGGTGGCGAGTGGAGGCCCACCCTCTCCGGTCTCGTCGCCGGCGTAGCCCCATGGTGCTTCCCGAATCGTCTGCCACGGACCGAACTCGGCAGGGACGTCCCGCCAAGCGTCTCTGCCCGGTACCGATACACGATGCCTCGACGCCCCCTGATTGCCGCGGAACGGGCGGCCCCGTGCACCCCAGCGGCCGACAGCCTTGTTTCGCTCAGCGGCCACTGGGCAGGAGAGAGGTATTCGGTCCGAGTCACGATACCTAGTGCCGCCGACTCCGCCGCCCCGCTCGGAGCCGCGCTGTTGGCGTCGGCCATGCCGATTGAATCGCTCGGTGAGTCCGGATGCTTCACTCTTTGGGACGGATGGGCTAAGTCATCAGGGTCGAAGGGGCGCCCGCCGAAGTTGCCCGAGCGGTCCGGGCGCGACCACCGGCGCCGCGGCCGAGTACGCAAACTGCGGGCCGAGAATCGAGAACTCACGCGGGCTAACGAAATCCTGAAGTCTGCATCGACCTTCTTTGCGTCAATGCCATCCTGAAGGTGTTCGGTAGGATTCGCCCGCTTCTTTGCTGCCCCGACCTTGTCCGGTGGCTAGTCCCGGTCGTGTGCGCCCTTGACCGGCCGCTCGAATAGGTCTGCGGGCGGGATTCGCGAGGTGAGCGGTACAGCCGTGTCGATTCGGTCGCGAACGCAGAAGGCGCGATCCCGGGCGTAGAACATCTCGACCGCATTGCTATCTCGCGTGGTGTCTACGACGTTCGGCACTGCGTCTCCGAGTTTTGCTACTTGCCCTGCTCGCTGGGCGGAATGATCTTCTTGGCGGCTTCCTTGCCCTTCTCGATCTTGTCGGCGTACTTGCCTTGCGTCTTGGAGTCGATGAAGCCACCAGCCTTGTCGACGGCATGCTCGATCTTGTCCGCGTTTTGCGCCGCTGCCTTCTTCCCCTTGCGGGCCAGACCCTTGAGTGTGTCAACGAGGCTCATCGCGTCTCCCTTGCGTCGTCCTTCGCGTCCTTCCATTCTCACAGTGGCGGATGCCCCACGCCATGTTTGTGCGGATACTCAGCTGCAGGTCCCGACCCGGGACGGCTACGCCGGCGCACCGGATCACCGCGGACCTACCCAACAGGACTCCGGCGTCGCCGATACATGACCGGCCTCGACGTTGTCTGCGCTCTGCGCCGTGCGCGGCGAGTGGGAGTGGCGCAGACCTGATCGCGGCAGCGAAGACCGCCGCCGCGCAGATGGCGTTCATGTCCGGGGGTATTCGATCATGGGCTGTGCAATGCTAGGGCCGCCTCCGTGACGCAACCGTTGCACCGGCGGCGAGGGCAGTCAAGATCGACACCGATACCTCCGGCAGCGCGCCGATTCGGGTGGCCAACGTGATGTTGTCCTGCAGAGGGATCTGACTGGTGAGGACGTCAGCGGTGAACAAGGAGGTTTGGCCCTGGACGGCACCGTCGGGTGTGATGATCGCGCTGACGCCGCTTGTCGCGGCGACCAGCACACTTCGTGAGTGTTCGACCGCCCGCACCCGGGACATCGCCAGCTGCTGGTAGGTCATCTCGGTGCGCCCGAAGGTTGCATTGTTGGTGGGAACGGTGAGCAATTGCGCTCCGGCACGCACGGATTCGGTGACGAGACGGTCGAAGGCGACCTCGTAGCAGGTGGCGACCCCGAGGCGAATGCCAGCGGCCGTCACCACGCCGTCCCCGTTTCCGGGTACGAAGTTGCCCGCTCGCTCGGCGTACGGGACGAGGGCTGTGACCAGCGATCTCATCGGCAGATACTCCCCGAACGGGACGAGCTGGCGCTTGTCGTGTGCCTGCCCCGGCCCAGTCGCAGGATCCCACACGAGCGAGGTGTTGCGTGTGGTCCCGTCGTCGTTCTTCAACACGGCACCGACGAGAATCGGTACGCCGACACTTCGCGCAGCGCGGTCGATGGCATCGGAGGCGTCGGCGTTGCGCAGGGGATCGATGTCGGATGCATTCTCCGGCCACACAACCAGATCGGGCGGGGGCAGTTCACCGGCCGCGATGGCGGCGGCGAGTTCCTCGGTGCGGGCGACGTGATTGTCGAGGACGGCGCGGCGTTGGGCATTGAAATCCAGCCCGAGTCGGGGCACATTGCCCTGCACGACGGCGACGGTTGCCGTCCGTGGTGCGGCGGCCGTCCCGGGAGGAATGGCCAGCGCCAGCCCGACCGGGGCCAACGCGAGCGCACAGTGCAGGAGTCCGCGGCGCACCCGCCGCCTGCACAGGCATGTCAGGAGTCCGGCCACAGCCGCCCCGGACAAGGCGACCGCGAAAGACAGCCCGGGCGCGCCGGAAATGCGGGCGAGGGGCAACAGGAGTCCGTCTGCTTGCCCGAACGCCAGACGCCCCCAGGGAAAGCCCCCGAAGGGAATTCGCGCTCGAATCCCTTCGGTCGCAACCCATGCGCCCGCCACCCACACCGGCGAGGCGGGGAGCCGTGATACCACTACGGCGAGGGCGCCGAACCCCCCGACCGCCGCAGCCTGCGCCGCCGCCACCGCCAGCCATGCCGCGGCGCCCACATACTCGCCAACCCACGGCAGCAACGGAAGGAAGAGCCCCAGTCCGGCGAGGTAGCCGTAACCGATAGCAGGGCGAACCCTCCTTCCCCGCAGGACCATCAACAGCACCGCGAGACCGAGCGGAGCAAGGAACCACCATGATCGCGGAGGGAAACTCGAGTACAGAAGCCCGCCCGCACAGACCGCGGCGACCGACCGGACGACAATGGCCCAACGGTGACGCCGAGTCGAGAATACGAACTCGGACTGCGCTTTCGGCGCGGTGGTGGTCGCCAACCGCTCTTCTCCTTCTGGTTGAGGGGTGCGTGGCGGCAGCTTTGGCTTACGGAGACCCCATGCATGCGTCGAGGCATGGACACGGCACGAAAGGATCTACACCACCGTCCATAAACTATGAAACATAGTAGTTGCAGGTGCGGTGCAGTACTGCACGGCTGCCTCGATTCGCGGCGGGGCTTGGATGATGCTCGCGCCCGTACGCCGCAAGCAATCAGGCGCTCTACACCCTGCGTTAGACCCGCCCCGGTGCCGACCGGGTTGAGACCGCACGCGGCGGGGGTGCATCACCGGCGCCGGCCGTGGTGATGCACACCCCGCCCGGGGTGTCAGCTCCGGTAGTCGAGCCTGGTCATCATGCCCGCGTCCTGATGGTAGCCGTTGTGGCAGTGCAGCATCCAGTAGCCGGGGTTGTCGGCGACGAGGTCGACTTCGATCTTCTGCATCGGCAGCACGATCACGGTGTCCTTGCGCGGGCCGGGAGTGCCGTCGGCCCGGCGGACCTGGAGGGTGTGTCCGTGCAAGTGCATCGGATGCCACATCATCGACGTGTTGGTGAACGTCAGCCGGGCGCGCTGTCCTTCCCGGACGGTCAGTGGCTCCATCTGGTCGATTCCGGGGAAATGATGCGGCAGCAGAAACGCCGTCACTTCTGTCTTATGGATCGTCGACTCCGACACGAGAAGCGCTGGCAGCGTCGCCTCGAGCGCGCGGACGGCCGGGCCTTGTCCGGCGCAGTGAATCCGACGGGGCTTGTCTTCCACCGACGCCCCGAGCCAGTGCCGAACCACCGGCAGTTGGGGTTTGCGCATGCAAGTGTCTCTGTCGAATGCGACGTCTTGATCGGCCCGTCTTTCCCGCACATTCGGAGTCGGTGTACTAGCGAACGAGGCGACGTCCTCGCCCGTCGCCGGACTGTGATTCGCGGGTTTGGCTCCCTATTCCGGTCGCAATTTGCGTAATGGGCATCGGTCCAAATCCGTCAGTTCAGTCCCGCGTAGGAGTGCAGTCCAGAGACCACCATGTTAATGATGAACAGGTTGAAGAGCATTGCCACGAACCCTGCGATATTGATCCACGCTGCACGGGTGTCGCGCCATCCGGAGGTGGCGCGGGCGTGCAGGTAGGCGGCGTAGATCACCCAGGCGATAAACGAAACGGTTTCTTTCGGATCCCAGCCCCAGAAGCGGCCCCAGGCGGCCTCGGCCCAGATCGCGCCGAGGACGACGCCGGCACCGAACAAGGGAAACGCGAAAATGGTTGTGCGATAGGCAAGACGATCGAGGGTATCTGCGTCCGGTAGGCGCTGCATCACCCAGGCGAGTCGAGTGTTCGGGTGCTGTTGGAACCGCACGACCAATAGGAACAGGGCGCTGGATACCCCGGCAACGAGGAACACTCCGCTCGACACGGAGACCACTGACACATGGATCGGTAGCCAGAACGACTGCAACGCCGGTACGACCGGAGCGGCATCGGCATACAACACGGTGCCGGCAACGAACAACAGAATCAGCACCGGGATCAACGCGAACATCCACAGCACGCGCAGCGCCGGCCGACGCAGCACGATCAGCCCTGCGAGTACCCCCACCGCGCAGGTGACGGTGACGAACTCGTACATGTTGCCCCAGGGAAAGCGTGCGGTAGCCAACCCGCGCAGCACCATTGACCCGATGTGCAGGGCCCAGGCCACCATCAGCAAGCTGACGCCCATGCGCCCGAGTCGGTCTGACAGTTCCCTGCCCTTCGGCGTTGTGACTCGGCCGGGGCCGCTGGTTGAGGCCGCCGGGAGGGGGGATGCGAGCGCTGGAGTTGCGCGGCGGGCGCGCGCTGCGGCGAACTCGGCGACGAAAAGCATTAGTGCCAGTAGATAGACGGCGAAGGCGGTTTCGAAGCTCAGGTCGGAGTAGCGGGCAAGCGTGTCGTCGATCGGCATGGGCTATCGGTCTTCTTTCGCCGCGGGTAGGTCGAATAGTTGCTGGCAGATCTGGGTGAATTCCGGCCCCCAGCCGGCGTGATCTGTGCGGGCGAGACCGCCGAACTCGACGATCGTCCCAACGCCGGCGGGGCGTAGACGCACCCAGATCCTGCGGCGTTTGACTATGAGCGAGACCAGTAGGCCGCCCATCATGGTGATCGCGAAGACCAGCACCCACTTTTGCGCGGGATCGTAGGAGATCTGCAGGTTCACGAATTCGTCAGCGCCGTCGAATCGCACCTCTGTGCCGTCGCTGAGGGCCGTCGATTCCCCCGGCCGCAGGTTGACCCGGGCTTGTTTGACCAGTCGTCCCTGATTGATCATTTCGGAGTTGAGTTTGAAGATTGACTGAGGGATGCCGGTGTCCAGACCCGAATCGCCCTTGTAGATGTCGATGGCTACCGCCGGATCCGCCATCGCGGGAAACGCCGAGGTCAGCAGGTTTCCCGCGAACGCCGCGGTAGGGGCGAACAGTCCTTCAATCGCGATCTGGTTGCGGCGACGCTCGTCTGGGTTCGGAAAGGTACCGCCGGGAGGGTCGAAACGCAGAGCCCCGCTGCTCAGGAAAGTTACTGCGTCTTCGGGGGCGAATTGCAGCGTCTCGGTGCGTGTCTGCCCGTCCGGGAAGGTCACGGTGAACCGGGGGGCGTAGCCGTGACCGGTGAGGTAGACCCGTTCGTCGCCGAGACGCAGCGGCTCGTTGACCCGCAATTGGTACTTCTGCCAGCGGCCGGTGCCGATGTCACCTCCAGTCTGGTAGGACAGCATGGAGGTGAACATCTGCGCCTGGCCGTTGTCGAGATAGTCGGCGGAAAAATTCTCTACCTTGAGGCAGAACGGATCGAGCCCAGTACCGTCGGTGGCGGCCCCGGCGCGGAAGGAGTCATACACCGCCGGCGAGGTGTTGCACAGTCCCGGACCGCCGTCGGCGATGACGATCACCGACCCCTCGTACCCGATCAACCGACCGGCGGCGACCGCCACCAACAGTCCGACCAGCGAGAGGTGAAAGACCAGATTGCCCGCCTCGCGTAAATAGCCCTTCTCCGCCGAGACCGACCGCTGTCCGTCTTCCCCGGTGCGCGTGGCAGTCCGCCAGCCCCGGAGCAGCGTGTGTACCCGGACGACAGACTCATCGACCGGCGCGTGGAGCGTCCCCCGACGGTAGTGCGGCAACCGAGACAAATTGCGGGGCGCTGGTACCGGCGCGGTGCGCACAGCGCGTAGATGCTCACGCAGCCGAGGAACCAGACAGCCGACGAGCGAGATCATCAACAGCGTGTAGATGGCCGTGAACCAGAAACTGGCGAACACGTCGAACAACTCGAGCCAGTCGAGGATCGGCCCCACCAACGGGCGCGCGGCGATGTACGCATCAACCTTGCTTGCGTTGAGGCTGCGTTGCGGCAGCAATGCACCGGGAACCGCTGCCAATGCGAGCAGGAACAGCAGCATCAACGCTGTCCTCATCGACGTGAGATGCCGCCAGGAGTTGCGGACGGTCACGGACGCGCGGTGCAGCGGTCGTCGGCCCGGCAGCGGCGTCGTAGTCACGGCGTCGTCCTCCTGTCGCGGCCACATCGTCCTCCGCGGGCAGGGGTCTGGGGTGGGAAGCACGGTCGACTACCAAACCGTGGCTGTCGCCCCCGCACTTTCACCGCGGACCTGTGAAGCCTCTCCGTTATCGTAGGACCAAATACTACCTTCCATAGTTTTTAAAGCTGCCGAGACCTCCGCCCACCGCGGCACCAGGCCGCGGTGGGCGACGCAGAGCCTGGCGGCGGATGCAGCAATGGACGGCGTGAAACCGCCACCAGAAATCCGATCCTGCGGCGGCCCAGGTGCAACAACGCGCCGCCGGTCGGCCCCCCAACTTCGGGCCACCTGGTTGGGGGGCTGCCCCGTTGCGCACCTATTCCATGCCCTCGATCAGTTGGTGCATCCGTTTCCGGCACCTTCGGCGGGCGTGGTACCACGCCAGGGTCAGGTGAGATGTGCGGAATCCGAACCGATAGCCGATCCTGCGGGTTGACGCAAAGATTCGGCTCGTGTCGCTCACAATGCAGCACGGCACCGAAGGCGACATGAGCGGGTTCACGACCGGAGCGACACGCGATCTAGCAGCAGCCCGTCATCGGCGTGCACGCGCACATCTCGCACGTTCCGTTCGCCATCATCACCTGACAGGCCCACCAAGCCTGCAGATTCGCCAGCCAGTTCTCCATGTCCTCACCTCTCATCTAACACCCCTCCCAATATCGTAGATCACCGGTTATCATCGCCATATGACGATTGATAGTGCGGATGGTTGCCTCGCACTGAGAGGCACCGGCTCGAACCTCGACGCTGCGGTGGCGTTGTTCCACAGCCTCTCCGATGGAACCCGGTTGGCGATCGTGCGCCGCCTCGCCCACGGTGAAGCCCGGGTGGCGGACCTGATCGGCGAACTCGGGTTGGCACAGTCGACGGTCTCGGCGCACGTGGCGTGCCTGCGGGACTGCGGCCTGGTCTCCGGCCGCCCGGAGGGGCGGCAGGTGTTCTACTCCCTCGCCCGGCCGGAGCTACTCGACCTGCTGGCATCGGCCGAAACCCTGCTCGCCGCAACGGGGAATGCAGTCGCGTTGTGCCCGAACTACGGCACCGACAACGCCGCGGGGGTGACGGCATGAGCGATGCATGCGGCTGCGGCCACGACGAACCCACCGTCAACGAGGACGGCGAAGAGCGCGAACCTGAGAAGCTGTGGCAGGTCACCGAGATCCGGGCCGCGGCAGCGGCCGGTGTGCTGCTGGTCGCGGCGCTGATCGTCCGGGCGTCCGGCGGAGCCGATGGTCTCGGCTTGGGGCTCGAGGTGGCCGCGCTGATCGTGGCCGGCTACACGTTCGTCCCGTCCACGCTCAAGCGGCTGGCCAAGGGCAAGATCGGCGTCGGCACGCTGATGACGATCGCCGCCGTCGGCGCGGTGGTGCTCGGTGAGGTCGGCGAGGCCGCCATGCTCGCGTTCCTGTTCGCGATCAGCGAGGGACTCGAGGAGTACGCGGTCACCCGCACCCGCCGGGGCCTGCGGGCCCTGTTGTCGCTGGTCCCGGACACTGCCACGGTGCTCCGCGGTGGCCGTGAGGAGACCGTGGCGCCGGCTGACCTCACTCTCGGCGAGATCATGATCGTCAAGCCCGGGGAGCGGGTCGCCACCGACGGCATCATCCGCGTCGGACGCACCGCGCTGGACACCTCCGCGATCACCGGGGAATCGGTGCCCGTCGAGGCCGGTCCCGGCGACGAGGTGTTCGCCGGATCTATCAACGGCACCGGCGTCCTCGAGGTCGAGGTCACCGCTGGCGCGCAGGACAACTCGCTGGCCAAGATCGTGCGGATCGTCGAGGCCGAGCAGTCCCGCAAGGGCGAGGCGCAACGCCTGGCCGACAAGATCGCCAAGCCGCTCGTCCCGGCCGTGATGGTCGCCGCCGCGGTCATCGCCGCCGTCGGCAGCCTCGCCGGGGACCCGCGGGTGTGGATCGAACGCGCCCTCGTCGTGCTCGTCGCCGCCTCACCGTGCGCGCTGGCGATCGCCATCCCCGTCACGGTCGTCGCCGCGATCGGCGCCGCGTCCAAGCTCGGAGTCCTGGTCAAGGGCGGTGCCGCACTCGAAGCACTCGGCCGCATCCGCACCGTCGCGCTCGACAAGACCGGCACCCTCACCCGCAACCAGCCCGTCGTGATCGACGTCGCCGCCGCGAACGGCGCCACCCCCGACGAGGTCCTCGCGGTGGCCGCAGCGTTGGAGGCACGCAGCGAACACCCATTGGCCCGAGCGATTCTCGCCGCCGTCGACCACTACGTGCCCGCCGACGATGTCGATGCCGTGACCGGCGCTGGCCTGACCGGCCGCATCGACGGCGCACCGGTTCGGCTCGGTCGACCCGGCTGGATCGACCTGGGCCCGCTCGCCGCCGAAATCGAACGGATGCAGCACGCCGGCGCCACCGCGGTCCTGATCGAACGCGCCGGAACCGTGATCGGGGCGGTCGCCGTCCGCGACGAACTGCGCCCCGAGGCCCTCGAGGTGATCGCCGGACTGCGCCGCGACGGCTACCAGGTCGCGATGCTCACCGGCGACAACGACCGCACCGCCCGCGCCCTGGCTGCCGACGTCGGCATCGACGAAGTGCACGCCGACCTGCGGCCCGAGGACAAGGCCCGCATCGTCGGAGCCCTCCGTTCTGCACACCCGACCGCGATGGTCGGCGACGGGGTCAACGACGCACCCGCCCTCGCCACCGCCGACCTCGGTATTGCGATGGGTGCGATGGGCACCGACGTGGCAATCGAGACCGCCGACGTCGCTCTGATGGGTGAGGACCTGCGCCACCTGCCCCAGGCGCTGCACCACGCGCGCCGGTCCCGGACGATCATGCTGCAGAACGTCGGCCTGTCCCTGGCGATCATCACCGTCTTGATGCCGCTGGCCCTGTTCGGTGTCCTCGGGCTGGCCGCCGTCGTCCTCGTCCACGAAGTCGCCGAGATCGTCGTCATCGCCAACGGCGTCCGCGCCGGACGCGCCCGTACCCTCACCGCAGCGGCACCCTCGGCGATCACGCGCGAGCCGATCGCCGGGGCTCGGTCATGACATCCGCCGAGCCCACCGCCTCGACCACGGCCGGGTGGCGCCGCGGCCGCCGCACCCTCGTCGCGGTCGCCGTCGCCTTAGCTGCGATCGCGCTGGTCGTCGATCCGATCGCGCGCGAGACACTTTCCGGGGGCCGGGCCGTCGATCTCGGCCTGCTGCAACTGCGCCTGACCTACAACACCGGGGTCGCGTTCAGTCTCGGTGACCAACTCCCCACCGCCGTCGTTCTTGCCGCCACCGCGGCCATCACCGCCACGATCAGTGTGTTCGCGTGGCGTACCGCACCCGACAGTCACCCGATCCAGACCATCGGACTCGCCGCGATCGTCGCCGGCGCCGCCGCCAACGTCATCGACCGACTCCTCGACGGCAAGGTCACCGACTACTTCCACACCGG